>JBGTMS010000092.1:0-23602 GCA_041743425.1 Zeaxanthinibacter sp.
ATCGAATATAGGTACACTATTTGACGTTCTTCTAGTTAGATTTATTAATTTTAATGCTGAAAGGATAATTTATGGATGATAATTTTTCCCCGAGAGTTAAGGACGTCATTGCCTACAGTAAGGAAGAGGCACTACGACTCGGACATGACTTTATCGGAACCGAGCATTTGATGCTTGGGCTGTTGCGCGATGGCAATGGCAAGGCAATCAGTATTCTGGATGCCCTGGATGTGGACCTTGATCACCTGAGACGAAAAGTGGAGATCTTAAGTCCCGCCAACCCTAACTCCGGTAATTCCCAAAAAGATAAAAAAAACCTGCATTTAACCCGACAGGCAGAACGTGCACTTAAGACTACTTTTCTGGAAGCAAAGCTTTTCCAGAGTTCTTCTATTAATACGGCTCATTTGCTTTTATGCATTCTCAGGAATGAGAATGATCCCACCACCAAATTGCTTCATAAGCTGAAGGTGGATTATGACGGGGTTAAGGACCAGTTTAAATCAATGATTACCAGTGATGACGATTATATAGACTCCCCGACCTCGGAATCATTTCCAAGTGATTCCGATGAACCCACTGAAGGAAAGGAAGGAGCTTTTGGCTCAGGTCAGGGTCAGAAAGGGAGCAAGAAATCAAAAACTCCGGTGCTCGATAATTTTGGAAGGGACCTTACACAGCTTGCCGAAGAAAACAAACTCGACCCCGTCGTAGGCAGGGAAAAGGAAATTGAACGCGTATCTCAGATCCTCAGCAGGCGGAAAAAGAATAACCCTTTACTGATAGGCGAACCTGGAGTTGGAAAGAGCGCCATAGCAGAAGGTCTTGCCCTGCGTATCATTAATAAAAAAGTATCCCGTATCCTTTATAACAAACGGGTGGTTACCCTGGATCTCGCCTCCCTGGTTGCCGGTACCAAGTACCGGGGTCAGTTTGAAGAGCGGATGAAAGCGGTAATGAATGAACTTGAAAAAAATGAAGATGTCATCTTGTTTATAGATGAGATCCATACTATTGTAGGGGCCGGAGGTGCAACCGGAAGCCTGGATGCTTCCAACATGTTTAAGCCCGCCCTGGCCAGGGGAGAAATCCAGTGTATCGGAGCCACCACCCTGGACGAATACAGGCAATATATTGAAAAAGATGGTGCCCTCGAACGAAGGTTTCAAAAGGTAATGGTTGAACCTACCACAGTAGAGGAAACCATCGAAATCCTAATGAATATACGAGGAAAATATGAGGATCACCATAATGTAAATTATACCAACGAGGCCATCTTGGCCTGTGTAAAACTGACCAATCGGTACATGACAGACCGGTTCCTTCCGGACAAGGCCATCGACGCGATGGACGAATCAGGATCTAGGGTTCATATTGTGAACATGGATGTTCCCAAACAAATCCTTGAACTTGAAAAACAGTTGGATGACGTAAGGGAGCTTAAGAACAGTGTGGTCAAAAAACAGCGTTATGAAGAGGCCGCCAAATTGCGGGATGATGAAAAACGATTAGAGAAAGACCTGAGCATTGCTCAGGAAAAATGGGAAGAGGACAGTAAGTTACATCGCGAAACGGTAACAGAAGATAATGTCGCCGATGTGGTTTCCATGATGAGCGGTATCCCGGTCAATCGAATAGCCCAGACAGAAAGCAATAAACTGGCAGAATTGCCTCAGCTGATAAAGAACAATGTCATCGGTCAGGATGAAGCTGTTGCCAAGGTTGCTAAGGCCATCCAGCGCAACCGGGCGGGCCTCAAAGACCCGAACAAACCTATTGGATCCTTTATTTTCTTGGGACAGACAGGGGTAGGAAAGACACAATTGGCCAAAATTCTGGCCAAGGAGCTTTTCGATTCAGAAGATGCTCTTATCCGCATTGATATGAGTGAATACATGGAGAAATTCGCCATTTCAAGGCTGGTGGGTGCTCCCCCGGGATATGTAGGGTATGAAGAAGGTGGACAACTTACAGAAAAAGTGCGCAGGAAACCTTATTCCGTTATTTTGCTGGACGAGGTCGAAAAAGCACACCCTGATGTCTTTAATATGCTGTTGCAGGTTCTTGATGACGGTTTTCTGACTGACAGTCTTGGAAGGAAAATTGATTTCAGGAATACCATTATCATTATGACCTCCAATATCGGAGCCCGTCAGATTAAAGATTTCGGACAAGGTGTCGGGTTCGGTACTTCTGCGAAAAAATCGCAGGCGGACGGATATCAGAAAGGTATTATTGAAAATGCCCTTAAAAAAGCTTTTGCCCCAGAATTCCTGAACAGGATTGACGATGTGGTTGTATTTAACCCGTTGGATCGTACCCACATCCACAGCATTATTGATATTGAACTTAACAAATTGTTTCTCAGGATCAAGGACATTGGATATGAACTGAACCTGTCAGACAAGGCAAAGGATTACATAGCTGAAAAAGGTTTCGATAAAGAATATGGCGCTCGGCCGCTAAAAAGAGCCATCCAGAAATACATTGAAGATACCCTTGCCGAGGAAATTGTTAATTCAAAACTTCAGGAAGGTGATAGTATTGACATGGACCTCGATGAGAGTAAGGAGGAATTGTTTATTAAAATAAATAAGCCTAAAAAGTCTTCAAAAGCATAATCTTTCTTAAAATTTTGTGATAAAGGGCCCTGAAAACAGGGCCTTTTTTTTGTTTGCGGTGAGGCGCTAGTTTTCGCTGAAAACCATATAAACGATATTTACGCCATTCGTCTAATATTTTTCTCGATGGCCGGCCATACGGCTACTTTCGTTCCGGACACTATAATTAATACAAAATGAAGGTCGAACCGACTAAAAAAACAGTCATTGTACGGGAATACCATCTGGACAATGGAATTGTACAGGTTTTTGAAAATCACCTGGTTTGCATTTTTGATGAAGGCGCTACCCTTACACTTGAAAGGGTGTATCAAATAATAGGAATTTCCGAAATCCATTTCAGGGAGCGAAAATTTGGTATTATCAGCTTGCGCAAACATGCCTATGCGATCGATCCTACAACCTATAATTATCTCAGGGAATTAACCAACCTGTGTGCCTTCGCGGTAGTGTCTATCAAAGAAATTGATATGCATAATTTTAAGATCGAAAAGCTTTTCTATAAAAAGGCAATGAAATTCTTTATCAATTATGATAATGCCCTGACCTGGGTCAAAAGGCGGGTGCTTTCAAAATAGGAAGTTAGAACAGGAAGCGGTGTCCTCCAAAGGTGTCAGTCGATACCTTCGGTTTCTTCACGCCCGGGTGTTAGCGGGACATACAAATCCTTGAAGGCGCTGCCTATGGCTGCGACAATGGAAGATGCGGTTAGTGCGTGCTGCCCCGTGGTCTCAGCGGCCAGATCCCCTGCCCTGCCATGGAGGTAGACTCCAAAAATGGCCGCCTGAAGAGGAGCATAACCTTCAGCCCGGAGAGCTGCAATCATACCTGTCAGAACGTCTCCGCTTCCTGCGGTAGCCATACCGGGATTGCCGGTTGAATTTACATAGCCTTTATCCTTGTAGATAGTAATGGTATGGGCGCCCTTTACCACCACGATACAGTCATATTTATTTGAGAATTTCCTGGTTTTTTCCAGTTTCTCAAAGTCATCCTTCCATGGCCCGATTAACCGCTCCAGCTCTTTGGGATGAGGAGTGAGAACAGTTTGGGAAGGAAGCATTTTTAACAGACTTTTCCGGCCTGCAAGCATATTAAGGCCGTCAGCATCAATTACCAGCGGCTTTTTGCAGGTTTCCAGATAATCAGAAAAGGCTTTTAATGTCTTAGCCCCCTGCCCTATTCCCATCCCGATAGCAATTACAGTGGGGTCTATGCCCACCTTAATTTCTGAGATCATACGTTCATCCCTGTCAGTGATCACCATCGCCTCAGGCAAAGCAGCCTGCATCGGGCCATAACCGCAGGATGGTATAAAGGCGGTAACCAGACCGCAACCAGTATGCAGCGCTGCCCTGGAAGACAATATAACCGCGCCGATCTTTCCGTAACTTCCACCAATGACAAGCACATGCCCGTAGGTGCCTTTATGACTGTATTTGCTTCTGGGGATGTAGGCCTCCAGTGCCTCCCTTTTTTCTATTAAAATATACCTTGTTTCAGTATCACGAAGGTACTCCGGATCCAATCCTATATCAAGGACCTCCCACTCTTCGGCATAAACCCCGGTTTCCGGTAAAAAAAAAATAAGTTTTGGCGCCTGAAAGGTCAACACGTAATCTGCGTGGATAGCGGCTCCGGCATCATCGGGGCCTTTATCTGAATAAAGTCCCGAGGGGACATCCACAGAGAGAATAAAAGCTCCGGAACTGTTTATTTTTACGATCAGACTGGCGAGCCATGCATCGGGTGGTCTGTTCAGTCCGATGCCGAAGATGGCATCCACGATTATATCCTCAGCGCTTACATCGGGAAAAGGGGATGAAGCATTTATAAAATTAGGCCATACTTTTCGCGCTTTCAGCCTGTCAAGATTGATCAGAAAATCGGAAGATCGCTTGTCGCTATAATTGACGACGTGAACTTCTGAATCGTAACCATGATCTTTAAGGTGTCGGGCCAGAGCCATCCCATCCCCCCCGTTATTTCCGGTACCACAGAAAAGATGTATCTTGGTTTGAGCCCCCGAAAGACGCTGGTCTATCCAGTTAAATAATTGAAGGGCTGCTCTTTCCATCAGGGCGTCACTGGTAATCTGCTGCCTTTTGAGGGTCAGGGTATCTGCTTTATATATTTGCCTTGCACTGAATATTTTCATGTATTTAAAAGCATGAAAGCTCGATTTTAACTTCTAAAATATTCGTTTATTTGAATAATCGCGACCTGAACTGCAGCTGCGATCCCAATTAAAGGTATGAATTAATTCATTTCTACTATCCTTTTTAAAGGTACTACACCAGGTTCGGTACAAAAAGTTCAGAGTACCAGGAGCCTCGGGAAACAAGCTTTTCCAAACGAAAGGTATGCTTGGAAAAAGTGCCTAAAATACATTTGGGAGGGTTTCCATCATGCCCTGACATGAGGTCTTGAGCCTATTTCAGATGAGCGATGAGAATAAAAAACAAGCTGCCGGAATTTGTCATTGCCTGATTGGGCAATTCTGTTTATCTGCCCGCTGAAATAGGGATTTATTTAAGGAATGTACGCAGCAGATATTAGGTTTGTTTAAGCAGCGGCTGAACCAGGAGGACTTGGGAAATGTAAGACGAAAGCCAAGCCAGATATTGTATGGCGTTATTGGCTTACACCTGGTAAAATTTATATAGAAATAGGTGTTCCATACTAACTGTCAGCCATTGATTTAATATATGGAAGGCGGTGCCTTTAGATGTTCTTTCTAAAACCAAAAAATGCTTCGACCCCGATGAATACAAAATGCATTATTGTTGAAGCAATCCCGATTGTTTGCATTCCGACCTCTGCATAAAAATTCCAATAAAGTAAATTTGTAACTACCAGGGGAACATGAGCTAAGGCCGCCATTCTGTTCCATCACTGTGCGTAAAACTGCGTTGATCCAAATAAGAGAAACATGCCACAAACAGAAATGAACAGGTAAGCCTCAAAAAGTCCTCTGGACGCTTGTACATTTTCTATTAGAAAACCAAAAGGGCCAAAACCGTGATGAAGGCAAATAACATCCCGAGTGTTGTCAAAAGAATTCCGTGCGCTTTTAAGAATTTTTTTCCTGTCATTGACATGATATAATTTATTACTGCGGGTATTCGCAATATTGGCCTATTGCCGGTAACATGTTCCTTTGTATTCACAATATTCCCACTACTTCTCTGACCTTTCTCTTTCCCCTTTGGGGTAAATGCTGCATATCCCTCGGTTTTTTCATAGCTTAGCGCTTTTCTTTTCTATATGTAATCAATCAGCTGAATGAAAGTTCTCAAATTTGGCGGAACCTCGGTGGCCAATGCAAAAAATATAGCCCTTGTACAGCAGATCGTATCCGACGCTTCTGATGACCGTGTCGTTGTAGTGGTTTCCGCTTTCGGAGGCATGACGGACCTTTTGCTTCGGGCTGCCCATCTGGCTTCGCTGCAGGATGCGAGTTACAGAGAGGTAGTGAAGGACATTGAGCATCAGCACCTTCAAACAGTAAAGGATCTTATCCCGATTGCTTCCCAAAGCCCTATATTAAGTAAAGTAAAGAGCGATCTGAACATTCTGGATACGCTGCTGGAAGGTGCTTATCTGATAGGTGAAACCACGGGCAGATTATCGGATAAAATAGTAAGTTTCGGCGAACTTCTTTCCTCATTTATCATCAGTGAATTTTTTATTGTGAAAGGGATGGATGCTATCTTTAAGGATAGCAGGGAGCTGATCATTACCGATGATACCTATGGGAAAGCCGCCGTCGATTTTGACCTCTCCAATAAGGCTTGTGCCGGTTTTTTTAATCAAAATCAACATAGAATCACCATTTTACCCGGGTTTGTAGGCGCTACACAGGCAGGAAATGTCACCACCCTCGGCAGGGGAGGATCTGATTATTCCGCCGCCGTCATTGCAGCGGCTGTGAACGCAGAAGAATTGCAAATCTGGACGGATGTCAGCGGCATGTATACTGCAAATCCAAAGGAAGTCAAGCAAGCCAGAGCTATACGGGATATTTCCTATGAAGAAGCCATGGAATTATCACATTTCGGAGCAAAAGTACTTTACCCTCCAACCATCCAACCGGTATTCTCAAAGGGTATCCCGATCCGAATTAAGAATACATTTGACCCGGCCGCAGAAGGAACATGGATTACAAAAAATGACGATGGGCAAGGCAAAACAGTGCGCGGAATCAGCAATATTCAGGGCATTGCACTATTGTCTCTTGAAGGTCCGGGAATGATTGGTATTCCAGGCATATCCAAACGCTTTTTTGAAGTTATGTCAGGGGAGGCCATCAGCGTGGTCCTGATCACCCAGGCCTCCTCGGAACATTCCATCTGTGTCGGAATTTCTGACCATGACGCTGACCGCGCTGAATTAAAGGTCAATAAGGCATTTGCCAATGAAATGACCTTAGGCCACATCCGCCCGGTAATCGCTGAAAGGAACCTCGCAATTATTGCGCTGGTGGGTGATAATATGAAAAGTCATCAGGGGCTTAGTGGCAAGATGTTCAGTGCACTTGGTAAAAATAATGTAAATATAAGGGCGATTGCACAGGGGGCTTCGGAAAGAAATATCTCTGCGGTAATCAATGAAATTGATGTAAAAAAGGCGCTGAACACCCTGCATGAAGAGTTTTTTGAAGAACAGGTGAAACAATTGAATCTTTTCGTAATTGGGGTCGGAAACGTGGGTTCAAAATTTTTAAGGCAACTCGCACTTCAAAAAAAGTATCTGAGAGAACAGCTAAAACTCAACATCCGGCTGATAGGGATCTCCAATTCGCGAACCATGGTATTTGAAGAAGGTGGCCTATCCCTGCAGAATTGGGAATCCGATCTTGAAAATGGTACGGCGGCAGATAAGGAAGATTTCTTTTTACAGGTGAAGTCGTTAAATTACAGGAACAGTATCCTTGTTGACAATACGGCTAGTCGCGACATTGCAGGCACTTATGAAAAATACCTCAAACGGAGTATTGCGGTGGTGACATGTAACAAAATTGCCTGTTCTTCGGAATACGGCAACTACCGAAGGCTGAAGGACCTTTCCAGGGAATACAATGCGCCCTTTCTTTTTGAAACCAATGTAGGGGCAGGACTTCCTATAATAGATACACTAAAAAACCTCATCGCATCAGGCGACCGGATCATAAAAATCCAGGCAGTGCTGTCAGGCAGTCTTAATTTTGTATTTAATACTTTTTCGAAAAGCATTTCATTCTACGATGTGGTTAGAAGGGCCATGGACGAAGGCTTTACAGAGCCCGACCCCAAAATTGACCTCAGTGGCACCGATGTCATGCGTAAGATTCTGATACTTGCCAGAGAAAGTGGATTCAGATTGGAAATGGAGGATATAATCAATGACAATTTTCTGCCGGAAGAAAGCCTGGCCGCTGTAGGAAATGAGGCCTTTTTTGAATCCCTCAAAAAACATGAAAGCCATTTTCAAACCATCTACAGTGAAGCGCTGAATGCAGATTGCAAACTAAAGTATGTCGCCCAGTTTGAGCAAGGAAAAGCCAGTGTCGGTCTTCAAAAGATCCCAAAGGGCCATGACTTTTATTCCCTTGAAGGGAGTGATAATATTGTTTTATTTTATACAGAACGATATCCGGCCCGCCCTATGATTATCAAAGGTGCAGGCGCCGGAGCTGACGTAACTGCCTCCGGGATTTTTGCGGATATTATCAGAATTGGAAATTTTTAGGCACTATGGACACTCTGAAGATTTATTGTCCCGCCACTATTGCCAATGTCTCCTGTGGTTTTGACGTGCTGGGTGTTGCCCTGGATGGCGTAGGCGACATCATGGTGCTGCGTAAGATCGTTGCAGAAGGAATCTTCATCACGGCCATTCACGGCCAGCAATTACCGCTTGAAACGAACAAAAATGTGGCCGGGGTGGCCGCGATGGCGTTACTTCAGGAGAGTGAATATTCCGGGGGTTTTGAAATAGAGATCTATAAAAATATCAAGGCCGGAAGTGGCATAGGTAGCAGTGCTGCAAGTGCCGCCGGTGCTGTATGGGGTATCAACCAGCTTCTCGGTCGTCCGTTCAAAGATATTGATCTGGTTCGTTTTGCGATGGAGGGTGAGCGCCTCGCAAGTGGCGTTGCTCATGCAGACAATGTAGCGCCTGCTCTTTTCGGAGGCTTCACCCTTGTGCGCAGTTATGATCCCCTCGACATAGTCAGCATCCATACACCGGCTGAGCTACATGCCACCATCATTCATCCTCAGATTGAAGTCAGAACCGCGGATTCCCGTAAAATTCTTAAAACCACCATTACCCTTGAGAACGGAATAAAGCAATGGGGAAATGTCGGGGGTCTGATTGCCGGGCTATATAAGGAGGATTACGCGCTGATAGGAAGATCTCTGGTGGACCATGTCATTGAACCCATCAGATCTATGTTGATACCGGGATTTGATCAAGTTAGGGAAGCAGCTATTAAGGCAGGAGCTCTCGGCTGTGGGATCTCGGGATCCGGACCTTCCGTCTTTGCTTTGTCCCGGGGAGAACAAAAAGCGCAACAGGTAGCCAGGGCGATGAGAGAAATATATAAAACCATTGGCATCGACTTTGATATTCACATATCCAAGATTAACAGGGAAGGGATACGGGTTATTTAAAGAAGTGTAAAAGGCAGGAGGAAAAAATAGATATACATGCAGTTTTACAGTCTGAACAATCTGGCACCCAAAGTGGGCTTCAAAGAGGCAGTGATCCATGGTATAGCACCGGATAGTGGTCTTTATTACCCTGAAAGTATCCGGCCATTACCCGTCTCTTTTTTTGAGGAGATAGAATCCATGTCCCATACGGAAATCGCCATGGAGGCCATCCGGCAGTTCGTGACTCCGGAAATTCCGGATGAAGTACTCAAAAAGATACTACAATACACCCTGGAATTCGAATTTCCATTGGTAGAGATAGAAGAAGATATTGCGGCTCTCGAGTTGTATCACGGGCCAACGATGGCCTTTAAGGATGTAGGAGCCAGATTTATGGCCAAATGCCTAAGCTATTTTTCAGAGGGTAAGTCCGAAGAAGTTACTGTGCTGGTAGCAACTTCAGGCGATACAGGAGGCGCGGTGGCCAATGGCTTTCTGGGCGTAGAAGGAGTTCAGGTGGTCATTCTATACCCCTCTGGTAAAGTGAGTGAAGTGCAGGAGCGTCAACTAACCACTTTGGGTCAAAATATAACCGCCCTGGAAGTTGATGGTACTTTTGATGACTGTCAGCAAATGGTCAAAAAGGCATTTATTGACAAGGATCTGGTTTCAGTCAGACAGCTGACCTCGGCAAATTCTATTAATGTTGCCCGCTGGCTTCCTCAGCTTTTTTACTTTCTTTTTGCCTACCGTGAAGTGAAATCCCGATATAAAAAGATGACCTATTCCGTACCCAGCGGTAACTTCGGGAACCTTTGTGCCGGGCTGGTTGCCCAAAAACTTGGAATGCCTGCTTCACATTTTATAGCCTCCACCAATGTCAATGATACAGTACCTGAGTTCTTGCGTACAGGTCACTATCATCCCCGGCCATCCAAAGCAACTATTTCCAGCGCTATGGATGTTGGGGATCCCAGTAATTTTGTCAGAATCCGACACCTGTTCAAAAATGATCTTCAGGCGCTTTCCAGACAGCTTTCATCCTACGCATTCACTGATGAGCAGACCAGAGAGGCCATTCTGAATATTTTCAGCAGAACCGGTTATATCGCTGACCCACACGGAGCAGTGGCATATCTGGGCCTGAAAAAATACAGGGAACTACAGCCTGGCGGTGTGGGGATATTCCTGGAAACGGCTCATCCCTTTAAATTCCTGGATGTGATAGAGCCCATTTTGGGAATGAAACTGACCATGCCAGAGCAACTAAAGGCACTGATGGATCGTTCAAAATCGTCCATTCCCATCTCCAGCTATGAGCAGCTTAAAGCTCATTTGCTTCAGAGTTGAAAAGCAGATGGGCAACTACTGTACCAACACAAACTAAGACATCTTACCGGCTGCATCGATTTATTTTCGGTAAATTTGCGCATTTGCATATAGAAGATCATGAAGAATACGGTACTGAGTGAAACACATAAGATATTAGGCGCAAAAATGGTTCCTTTTGCGGGTTACAACATGCCAGTTTCATATGAAGGCGTAACCGCAGAACATGAAACCGTTCGCAGGGGAGTTGGTGTATTTGATGTATCCCATATGGGAGAATTCCTGATTGAAGGCCCTACAGCACTCGATCTAATTCAGAAAGTGACCTCAAATGACGCCTCAAAACTTTCTATCGGACGTGCACAGTACAGCTGTTTCCCAAATGAAACAGGCGGAATTGTTGACGACCTTATAGTATACCGGGTGAAGGCTGAAACTTATCTCCTCGTCGTCAACGCATCGAATATCCTCAAGGACTGGAATCATGTTTCCGGCTACAATAAAAAGTATAAAGCACAGATGCGGGATTTATCAGATGCCTATTCCCTGCTCGCCATTCAGGGACCTAAGGCAATAGAGGCGATGCAATCGATTACATCGGTTGATCTCGCAGCAATCAACTTTTATCATTTTGTGGTCGGGGATTTCGCAGGTATTGATTCTGTCATCATTTCCGCTACAGGATATACAGGATCCGGAGGCTTTGAAATCTATTGCAAAAACACCGAGGTTCAACAGGTATGGGATCACGTATTAAAAGCCGGGGCCGCCTATGACATCCAACCTATTGGACTCGCTGCCAGGGATACCTTGCGTCTGGAAATGGGATACTGCCTCTATGGTAATGATATATCAGACAGCACCTCACCCATTGCTGCAGGTCTGGGATGGATTACAAAATTCAGTAAAGATTTTGTCAACAGTGAGGCCCTGAAACTGGAAAAGGAAGCAGGCCCGGATAAGAAGCTCATTGGTTTTGAACTTCAGGAAAGGGGCGTTCCCCGACAGGAGTATGAAATTGTAGACAAAGAAGGTGTCTCAATAGGTCAGGTGACATCCGGCACCATGTCTCCTTCCCTTGGCAAAGGAATTGGATTAGGATACGTGCTCACTCCATATGCCGGAGAGGGACATACCATCTATATTCGCATCCGTAAAAACCTCATCCCTGCCTCAATTGTCAAACTACCATTCTATAAAGGATAAGCGTGCCCTATGGCTAAAGGAAAAAAGAGACCAGAGGCGAACGTTAAAAAAATTCTTATTCTGGGAGGAAGTGGCTTTATCGGAAATGCCATCTACAAAGAGTTATGCAATTTCTATGATACCTATGGAACCTATTTTTCTGCGCGAAAAGCATTCGAAGGGAATCAGCGATTTTTCCGTTATGATATGGAAGAAGATGATATCTTTCATGTCCTGGAAAAGGTAAAACCTCAGTTAATCATTTCAGCGCTAAGGGGAAATTTTTCCGCGCAGATACAGACCCATCTGCATTTGATGGAATATGTCATTAAGAACGACTGCAGAATCTATTTTCTATCCTCTGCCAATGTCTTTGATGCCTACAGCAAATACCCCTCCTATGAACATGATAAGACCTTGTCAGAAAGTGTATATGGAAAGCTGAAAATACGGATTGAGAATATGCTGCTCAGGTTACCCAGGAATCAGATGGGCATTCTCAGAATTCCGATGGTTTTTGGGAATACCTCCCCAAGGATCAAGGAAATAAAGCAAGCCATCTGGCATAACGAACCGGTTGAGGTATTTCCTAATCTCGTCATCAATGTGACCAATGACGACAGGCTCACACAACAAGTACACTATCTTATCAACCACAATAAAAGTGGGATTTACCATCTCGGAAGTCAGGATCTGGTGCACCATGAAGATTTTGTTCGGGAGGTGGTGGACAGGATTGGGAGTTTCAATCCTATTTACAAGCGCGTATTTACTACCAATGATGAACGCTACCTTGCTGTATTGCCTAAGGAAAATAAATTACCCAGAAACCTGGTAATAAGCTACCAGGAAATCATTGATCACCATGTTATGGGGTAAGGGTTTATCTGTATATTTACGGCTCATTTGCCGTCGAATTTTTACTTTTAAAATAAATAGTGCACATGGAAAAATTATCGGATAGAACAATTGAAGAACGACTCGACAAACTCGAGGGATGGGATTATAAGGATAATGCTATTGAATCCACCTATAAATTCAAGAATTTCAGGGAAGCATTTGCTGCAATGACTGTTGTCGCCTTTGAATGCGAATCGCAGAATCACCATCCGGATTGGACAAACATTTACGATACCCTGATCATACGACTGAATACCCATGATGCAGGCGGTGTTACGGAAAAGGATTTTACGCTTGCCCATAGTATTGAAAGTATATTGAGGTAAATCATAATCAGGTGGTGTAGATAGCATCCCTGCTTTATCCTTGACATTCCATAGGGAATGATTCAGGATCTTCTTACCCTCTTTTCACAGACTTTTTTAATTTTGTTCCACTTCGGTTCATAAACCAACATCATGGGTAGAGCGTTCGAATTCAGGAAAGCACGTAAAATGAAACGCTGGTCGGCTATGTCCAGGGCTTTTACGAGGATAGGGAAGGATATTGTGATGGCCGTAAAAGAAGCTGGCCCAGACCCGGATACCAATTCCAGGCTGCGGGCAGTGATTCAAAATGCCAAATCTGTCAATATGCCTAAAGACAATATTGAAAGGGCAATCAAAAAGGCATCAGACAAATCTCTTGGGGATTTTAAGCAGGTTCTTTTCGAAGGATATGCCCCGCATGGAGTAGCGATCCTCATTGAAACCGCAACGGATAACAACACCCGCACGGTAGCCAACATCCGGAGCTATTTCAACAAATGCGACGGCAGTCTGGGCACGTCGGGTTCTGTGGAATTTATGTTTGACCATAGCTGTAATTTTAGAATTCCTGCGGAGGGGATAGATCCCGAGGAACTGGAACTTGAAATGATCGATTTTGGAGCAGAAGAGGTATTTGTGGATGAGGACGGTATCCTGATCTATGCTCCTTTTGAGAGTTATGGTGCGATCCAGAAAGAACTAGAGTCCCGGGAAATCGAAATCCTATCCTCCGGCTTTGAACGAATCCCTCAGATTACAAAGGCATTGCTTCCGGAGCAGGTGGAAGATGTTGAAAAGCTTCTTGAAAAAATTGAAGAGGATGATGATGTGCAAAACGTCTATCACACTATGCAGGAGTAAATCTCCCTACTGTGATATCAGTCCATAGAATTATCAAAGTCCGCCGGGGACTGAGCCAGCATTATTAAAATTGGCAGTTAGCAGAGAGTAATCAATCTGTGTAACTGTTCCATCTCCGTTAAAATCAGCCCTGACATCATAGCCGGTCTGACCAGCTGATAGATTATAGGAAGTTGCCAAAATAGAGAAATCAAGGGCTGTAACCCGATTGTCATTATTGGCATCACCGGCAGGCAAAGCCTGAATCACGAAGTCATTCACACCTCCACTCACTTGCTTTACTTCACTGTGTCTCAGGAATTGCGGATGTTTCAGGGCAAGGGTATAGTTTCCGGGCTGAATTCCCTGTACTGCCAGAATACCTCCTGCATTAACAGGAACATTAAAGCTATAGCCTGGAGATGTACTCCCCAGAGCATATAGTTCCAGGGTGTAAGTACCGGACGGATTATTTCTTCCCTGTAAATTGACCCGCAGGCTGAGGGAGGCATTTGGTTCGGAAGTTCCACCGAAATACTCTTCCCGGAAATAACTTTCGATTTGTTGTCTTTCCGGCTCACTGATCTCCCTGTTGAACATCACAAGTTCTGCAATATCCATCCCTGCAAATCCGGAATCATCATGCTGTACTGCCATACGTATTTTACCCTGAGTTGTATTATAAACCTGCTCTTTATTTCCAATATTCTGTCCATCCCTGTAATGCCGCACATTGCTCCCATCAAAAACAGCGGAATGGCTTAACCATCCCTGTCCCAATGCCTGTTCCTGAGAGAAGGAAATGTTGGGGCATCCCCAACCCTCAACGGCAAGTGTCCCCCGGATCGCGTTACAGGTCGGTGCCGCTGTTACCAATCCAAACACCCGATTCACCGCAGTAGTCCCGTAAGTAAATCCACCATACTTGGCGGTAGCGTATTTAACCATCATAAAAACTGATCTGGGGCCGGATCCCAATGGAAGTCCGGAAAAGGAATTATTTCCAAGAGCATCGTCCAAACCATCAAACCTGATGACATCATGGCCGTTTAGCAAACCCGGAATAAGCGCAGGTGATCCGGATACCGGAATGAGATCATTCCCTGGCCCTGCCTGATTGGTCCATTGTGTCACCATCCCCTGTGTAGCCGTTACCCCTTGATCGCCTTTGTATCTGAGCACCATCCCGTTGATTTCGGGAAAGTCGCAGGAGCCGGCGGCAACATAGTGAGCAGTAAATGTCTGATTCGTTTCAGGAATGCTTATAATGTGGGTCAGGGGTCCACCATCCGACCAATTCACGAAGTTGTATTTCACGCCATTGATACAGGCATTGGGGGGGGCCGATATCTCATGATCAAACCCTATAACATCATCAAAAGTGTAGGGTGCCGGTCTCGGTTCGCCATCTATATTGATTACGATTTCAGGGATATTGGAAGTGAAAGTGGTATGTACCTCATCAGGAAATATTTCTACGAATTTTTCAGTACTAAGACCATTGGCATCCGTCACTCTGTAGGTAATCCGATACCATTTTTCAAACGAGAAGTCAACGTGATTTTCGGCGGATCCAACCGTGGTAAAATTACCACTACTGCCATTGCCGGTAAATCTGGGTTGAAGGGTTCCCTGGTTGCTCAATTCAATAAACCACTCTTCCTCAGCAGCAGCAGAATGTGTGCCCGAATACGTTATAAGCTGATTGGCCACAAACAGATCTCCCTGTCCCGGGGTGACTATTTGAACTTCCGGGGAAGTTCCTATACTTATGATCAACTCCTCTGACGTGGTATAAATACCATCGCTGATCCGCAGTGTGGCGGTGAATATACCTTTGGAGGTATAGGTATGCTGAACCGGGAACTGAATATTATGTACTGAACCTGCTTGCTGTGATCCATCTCCGAAGAGCAGGGTATAGGAAAGTTGTGCCTGCGAAGTATCTGAATCCATTGCAGAAAACTGGAAAGAAACCTCCAAGGGCGCAGAGGTGGAGGTAAGAGGAAGGGCCTCAAAATTTTCTATGACCGGGGATAGTCCGCCTGTATATTTGATCCGTTTTATGTAACCCAGATTGGTATTGCGTTGAAGACTCGCCCAGTAAACAGACCCGTCAGGTCCCTGGATCATTTTTACAATTTCGTCCGTACCCTGGGCAAACACTGAAGGACTACCCGGAGGGGTGCTACCCGGATAGTCAGGAACAAGGCCATTGGAATCAAGACTTACATATTTGATAAAGTCCCTGGTGTAATCGCAATAGAAAAGTACATTTTCATAAACTGTCGGCAGTTGACTCCCATGATTCGCAAACCCCATAATTATGGCCTGCCCTCCATTATGCGGATAGGCAAATATTGGATCGGCATAAAGACCGCCGTCATTGATACATTCGCCGGTGGCCGGATCACGGCCTGTACCACTGGTGCCCCCGGAGACACCTCCGGCTCCGTCCCCACAGGCAGGCCATCCAAAATTGATTACCTGGCCACCGGCGATATCCGAAAGTCGCGCCAGATGTATGTCCTCAAAGGCCCTGGCATGATCATTTCCCCCAACTTCTGCAATGTATAATTTCCAGTTGCTTTCAGAACGATCATTATAGCCAGTAAACGGATTCCGCAATCCGATGCCAAATAAGGACTGAATCGCCCCTTCGGAATTAAACTGTCCCGAACTTCCGTCGTACAGAGGATTATCAACCGGAATGTTATTCCCGGGCTGGGTCCCGTTATACCAGGGAAGCGACGGATTGATCCTATGAATTTTGCCGGCAGGACTGGTAAGATCCTGAGCGCGGGAAGCATCAAATTGATCTCCGATAGCAATCAAAAGGCTGCCGTCCTCCAAAAATCCCATAGCTCCGCCGTAGTGACAACATCCCGGAAAACCCGTTGTATCTTCCCATAGAATCATCTCTGTCTGACTTGAAACCGTTCTGGTTATGGGATCATAGGTAAAACGGGAAACCCGACTCTGGTCCACAACATCCTGGGTGTAAAAAATATACAAATGTCCATTGGTTGAGAACTGGGGATCCAACAGCAGGTTGGTCACCCCACGCTCTCCACCCGTATTTACATTGGGAAGAGCCAACACGGTCTGAAAGTTTACCGGAGGAGACTCGGGTTGTGGATTGCTCGAAATAAGAATCAATCCGTTTCTCTGCCCGATCATCAGTCGCCCGTCAGGTAAAAAGGCCATTGCTATGGGCTGATTGAGGCCGGATACCACTGTTTCCTGCTGAAAATTCGTGGGAAGTTGGGCTGGCATTATAGAGGGCATGGCAAGGAAAAATACACCCAGCAACAGCTTCCTGAATCGCTTCTGATATACAACGTATTTCCTTAAAAATCCTTTCATTAGATGTATTTTAATCTTACTATTTACAATTTCAGATGCCTCCGTCCAAAGCGGACCGATCGCATTAATGAGATGCCCTGATCAGGTTCCTGTAAAAAATCAGACCTTATGACAGAACGAACCATGATAACCGGCAGAAAAGTGCGGTGTAGCATTAAACAAAAAGCCTTAGGAAGCATTGTTTCCGGATGTTACCATTAGTTGCGTTTTATGACCAGTCGCTTCTGTATCTCATTCCCTTCCACATCCCTCAATCGAATAAAATAGGTCGCCTCCGGCAAATCCCGCAACTGAAAAAGGTATGACTCCTCTGTAAATTCTTTTCCCACACTAACTCTTTTAATGAGTCTTCCTCCTACATCATAAATAAAAAATTGTTCCAACGTTACAGGACTTGTAAAGTCCAATCTGACTTCCTCAGCAGCGGGGTTGGGATGCATTTTTAGCAGGGATGCCGGTTGGTTGACTTTGGCAACCGGGATACCGACTGAAAATTGGAGACTCAGGGGCTGTCCCGCCTTGCCTTTAGCACCCGCAAGTTCATAGGGAGTAGCTGTCAGATTATAGGATCCATCCGGAAGATTCCTGGAGGTATAATCCGGCGGTGGTCCAGGGTTATCACCATAGAGAGCATACGGGGCTACTGACTCAATGCTCGTCCTTTGCACCGGGCCTGACAAGACCATCCGAACACTTCCTACCTGCACCGGGTTGGTATTCGCGCGGAAATTTATACCACTTCCGACGATCAGATCGTTGGTCTGAAGCTCCTTTATATCAGTATCACTAAGGGCATTTACCAAAACGAAATTTACTACCCTTTGCAAATTAGGTTCGGTGGCATTGGCAGTGATCTCAGAAGTTGCCGTAGCACCCTTATCATCCGTGACGGTCAGGCTGACCGTTTTCAGGCCTCCGGAGCCATAGATGTTGTAGGGATTGGGATGCGAAGAGATCTGACCATCGCCAAAAGCCCAGTCAAAGCTGACAATGGAACCGTCAGTGTCAGCTGAACCTGCACTGGAAAAATTAATTCTGTAAGGTACAGATGGATCCGGAACACCGGAAGCGGCAGCTGTGGGTGCCTGATTTTCCAAAGTACCGCTGACTACTTCAAATTGAATGACTACCGAAGGTCCTGAGGCCGGGTTTGCGTTCAGGGAATAAGTGCCGGAAGGGAAAGGAACACCTGAAATATTTCCATTGTTGTCACCAAAAAGCGAATAGGGTGCGACACCCTCATTCCGGTTGATTCCGATCGGACCTGTAAGTGTCAGGCGGACGCTTCCCGGAGGCGTCGCGGGATGAAAAACGATGCCCATTGGTCTTGTACCAATCGTAGTCTTGCTGATCTGAAGACCATTGTAGATCGGAAATAAGTGTATGTCAGAGATGGCATCCACCATCATAAAAGAACCGGAAGGTGCTGGTAAGGTTGAAACTGTAGCACCCAGGGTGGCATTCAAAAGGTTACTCCCTTTAAAAGTGAGGATCGTTGAAGATGGTCCGGTGGGATCATAGAATGAAATCACACTTTCACCGGCTGCCTTTACACTGAATATAATATCAATTAACTCAAGATTACCTACCGGGAAGTCAGAAAGTGTTGATCCGATAAAACCTAAGACACCGGTAGCATTGTTATAAAATGGAGAGAAAATTGACTGCTCCAGCTCAGACCCGGACGGGTTGATGGATTCGACTTTCAGAAGCGTGGGATCAAAATTAAGGTATACTTCTGCCAAATCTACCTTTTGTGCATTTTCCGTCCTTAGCAGCACCTTTACCTCAAATGTTTCTGATACCTGAACGGTGTTAGTGGCGGGATTAATAATAAGGTCTACTTGAGACCAAAGCGATGGTGTATTAGAGATAAGAATAGCTGACAATACCAGAACATGCCTTAAATATTTAATTGCCCGCCCACCGGAACTTCCGACAAAATGATCAAGAAACCATTCAGCGATCGGTCGATTGTGACTTACGGGAGTTGATACTGATTTTACTGTCGGTGTTGTCGCCTCCTCCCACCACAGATATTGCAGAAGGATCGTCCATGGGGTTTCATGGTGGGACACCACTTCAGGAAACTGCGCCGATACGGTAAAATGCTTTATGTCCGGGGCAGGCAGCACCTTATTACCTTCTAAAAAGTAGTTTTTACTCATGGCTATTTTGAAAAGAGCTATAGAGCGGGAAGTCCTTCGAAAATTTAGGGCAAAACAAACTCAAAATATGAGGGAACCATTGGATTGTGCGGGAGTCCGGTTATGATGCCAGAAAAAATCAATTAGATTGAATTTTTCAGACATTCAAACACTTCTTTTTACAGCAACTTTGGTAGTATAAAGATTACTTATTATGACAATTAATCTCGATTAAATTGAGATAATTCGATTAAAAGCGGCTATTTCCGTCCAAATACCCATAAATTTGTTAAAAAATAAGATGTCCATTTGGCGTGGAAGGATGTGGATTTTAAAGGGGTGAAAATGGAATGAAAAACATAGTATTTTCCCTAATATTCTTAAAGAATATATACTTTTTTATGTAAGTATTTACGTTAATTATTTAGGGATATTACTCAAACATGCGGTAACGTACAGAATATATCAGCAGATCTGCCTTCCAACGTGACTTCCCGTTTATTTGACAGGATATTTCCGGTAAAAATTGCTTTTGAGCATTATTGCAATGTTCCTATCGTTGCACTGGTAATTACTTCTTCTTTGGGGAAAGTCCGGCAACCGGGCAGAAGTAACTTCATCCTGGCAGTGCTATATGTCACATGCGTCACGCTACTTCAGGAGGTAGTGTTGATGCAAGTCTGAGAGGGTGAGACTGAAAGGACTTCATAAAGAAACCCTGCGGTTTACACAGGGTTTCTCGTCAAATAACCAACTATCAACTAACAACTTGAACATGTATGTTTGAAGGAAGAATGGAACTTAATACTTTCTCCGGTTTCTTACTTTTATTTACGTAATAAAATAGCAAAGGTTTTAAATTTTGTAAAAAAGAATTGCCATATGCCGTGTCATGCATAAAACCCCCGCGGAAGCCGGGGAAGGAATTGGAAACGGGCCATCAGATCAACTGACAGCCCGAATCACTGATTTAATCCCCAGATTAAATTTCTTTAGTTACTGTACATATATACAGAAGCTGCGGAGGGGAAATCGATGGAATTACTTGGGGCTATATTTCCACCACCTTCAGGAATATTTTTGAACTCGAGGATCTTACTGTTCCCTATTTCGGCCACATATATGGCTTTGCTCCTGTTATCATAAGAAATGTCAATCGGGTTACCCATCTGAGTCTCAGATCCTGCCACTCTGATCTGATCGCTCAGGGCGATGGTGCCTCTATTCTCAGTGGCTGCGATAAGATTGAAAAAGCCGGGAATGACCTGGAATCCACCGTCATCAGCCGTATTGGCTGCATCTCCTATATCTGTCAAAACAAGCACGTCATCCGAAGCGCTGTAAGAAATACCATGGGTCCTTATAATCCCTTCAACTGTCACCTGCTTGTCGGCATTCAATACACCGTCCGTAGTATTGGAAAGGAAATCATTGAACACAACAATATCTCCGGACAAATCAACTACGGCAACCAGATCATCTCCCATAAAGGTGATTCCCCAAAGGTTGCAATTGATCGTGAACACGTTTTCAAGGTTAAATCCGGCATTGGTATATGAATATACATAGAACTTGCTGGATCCATTATCCGAAACAACCACCTTCTGACCTGCAACAGCAATCTCCCTGGGGCTGACAAGATCAGCGCTGCTTTCAAAAGCAGGCGATACCATATCTCCGTCAGATGCTAAGCTGATGTCGGCATAGTATTCCAGTAATAAATCTGACCTGGATGCATGAATGAGAGCGTCATTCAATCCGCTGTAATAAATCCCTTCAGAGGAAGCAGATTCCGCGGTGATCACTTTTTGGGTACCATTGAGGACATCGTAGATAAAAACATCCCCGCTCGCGGTGGAGTTGGCGTAGAGCTCAGACCTGAATGCCAGGGTTTCTACGCCTGTATTGCCATCGGTTTCATCACTAGAAAAGTACAGGGAGGAAGCCATGGACAGGTCGGCCTGAAAAGACGGTGCAATATTGCCACCGGCACTGTAACCGGTAAATCCAAGAACTTTTCCATTTCCTATCTCAGAAATGTAAACCGCATTGGTTTCTGAATCATACGCTACATCTATGGGATTCCCTAACAAGGTATTTGAACCTTCAATGCGTATCTGGTGACTTTTGGTTAGAATGTCCCCGTCCGAAAGCAGGTCTATTTTTGCCGCAAAATCATTTACAACTAAGAATGAGCCGTCATCAGTGGCATTGGCAGCATCCCCGATATCTGTAAGAACAAGTACGTCATCATTACTGTCATAGGTGATCCCATGAGTTCTTACAAGACCTTCGACCGTAATTCTTTTGGAGGGTGTTAATGGGCCGTCGGTGGTATTGGAAAAGAAATCGTAAAATATAACCATGTCTGAGGTGGTATCCACCACGCCATAGAGATCCTTTCCTCTGAAAGTGATCCCCCATATGGGAAAAGGTAAGGTAAATGTGTTGGCAAGTGTAAAGCTGTCACCGCTTTTCTGGTACACAAAGAATTGATTGGAGCCGTTGTCTGAAACTACAAAATAGTCCCCACTTACTGCCATTTCTCTTGGGCTTGTCAAATCGGTGGAGCTGCTGAATGCTTCTCCGGCACTGACATTTTCAGTAAAAGTACTCACGTCAGAATAGGCATCAATTCTCAACGCGGTCCTGGAGGCCTGGTAAACAATATCCGCAGTAGCGTCATAGTAAATGCCCTCAGCAGCAGTCGAGGCTGTCTCAAGGGTGATGGAAGTTCCGGCAGTAAGGTCGTACTTAGTAATATTTCCGTCCGTATTATTGGTAACATAGAGTTCTGCTCTTCGTCCATCCTCTGCCTCACCAGGCATTTCTGTTGGATCTTCGGCAATTCGCACATCTTCGTTATCGCAGGAAGTAAAGCCCACGACAAGCAGCCCTGCAAGCCCTATGCAATTAAAATAGAATTTTTTCATACTCTAACAGTTAAAAGTTTAATGTTCTAGTGCATACTTACGAGGATAATTATAAAAGGTTTGGTTTTTTTAATTAAAAAAATAGTGCACTAACATCTTGTAATCTTCCCATTTACAATTACTTACAAGTTCCATTAAAAACTGTATGAATATTCTTACTCTGCAAGGATTTTATCTGTGAGGCAGGGGAAAAGAATTCCTTTTTGACACAAAATCATAATTTGTCAGAAGTCTCCCCCACACGTTTAATAAGGATGAATTTCATTAATATGGTTGCCCTAAATCGGCTCGTAACCACCTTTATCTAATTTAAAAAGCAAATAAAAAAAGACCGGGATGATTCCCGGCCTTTTTGCAAACCTTTTATAAATTATGCCGCTTTTTACGGGGCTTCGCCTTCTACGTTAAAGTTTGAAGCGAGCAGGGAAAAATCTTCCAGTGTTACAGCGCCATCACCATTGAAATCGGCCGAAGGATTATAAGAAGCCTCTCCGAGCTCAAGATTGAATGAAGCTGCAAGAATGGAGAAGTCCTCCAATGTCTCTGTATTGTCATTATTTGAATCCCCGGCCAGTAGTTCCTCGACATCTACTGTATTATCACCAGATGTAACAGTGACCACGCCTACCCTTTGCAAGTACTTACCGGACTTCACCGCCACCAAATAAGTCCCGGTTGCTACCCCGCCAACACTGGCCTGACCTGTTGTTGATCCTGATGGTATAAATTGATATACAGCCGTGGTGGAACCTTCCTGAAATAAGTCAACCGCTAGCTGTGGAATGATCGGTCCTGTCCTGCAGTGTATAAGAAATATTAAGTGCCGCATTGGCATCAGGGTCATATAAAAGGGTTACAACATCAGAGGCACTGCTCACTTGCTGATCTACGGCATAGGCTCCGACAGAGGTAACGGCAAGGAATTGATTCAGCCCGCCGTCCGGCGTTCCTGATGCAGCTGTAGTTACCAGTAGGGTCACCGGAATATCAAGAGTACCGCCCCCTCCTATGACTCCGATATTGTCAGAAAATCAAAATCGCTGTTGGGGGGAGTGCTAAAAGTACCCGCGGCATAATCGATAGATCCCGTACTATTGTTATAGGTCGGCGGGATTACGGGTATGCCAAGCGGGCCCATAGGTGTCAGCCCAACCTCTGTAGCCTTTACCACAGCAGGATCAAAAGTCATATGGACCTCCCCGCCGCTGACCACATCAGAAGTCTGAACCTTTATAGTAACGGTAAAGTTGTCCGTGGTGTTCACTGTAACACTGGAAGGGTCAATGACAAAATCAGCCGTCTGCCCTATTACGGGTAGCACAGCAGCCACAGATA
>JBGTMS010000093.1:0-34794 GCA_041743425.1 Zeaxanthinibacter sp.
AGAGTATAAAGTAAGATACCGGTTAATACGGCTACCAAGGGACCCTGGACAATTTGAAATATTTTGGCTTTCTTGGATAGAATAATTTCCCAAATCAATAAAATGGCCAAGCCAACAAAACCCACCAAAGTAGCACCTGGATGAATATGATTTAGTGTTAATAATATTTCGGAAATTGTGTTTTCTCCGTCTATTTGGAAAAATGCAAAATCGCCTTCAGGGTCCTGGTCATAGCCGAAAAAATGGGGAATCTGTTTTAGGATTATGATTATTCCTATTCCTGTAAGCATACCCTTTATGACGGATGAAGGGAAGTAGTACCCGATAATACCGGCTTTTAAAACCCCGAGTAAAATTTGAATAACTCCGGCCAATACTACAGCTACCAGAAAGTTTTCAAAACTACCCAATGTGCCTATAGCGGTCAGCACTATTGCGGCCAACCCTGCAGCAGGGCCACTAACGCCGATTTTCGACCCGCTGGCCACGCCAACTATTATGCCACCCACAATACCAGCAATTAATCCTGAGAAAAGCGGTGCGCCACTTGCAAGGGCGATGCCCAAGCATAGAGGCAAAGCCACAAAAAATACAACGATACTGGCCGATAAATCGTTTTTTAGGCTGGAAAATAGATTTTTTACCATAATCATTTATTTATATTTCGGAGCAAATATAATAATACTTCCTATAAAGATAGTTATACTATTATAAATAGTTGTTAAACTTAACTATCTTTGATTATTCAATAGTTGAGAATCTTCTAAGTAGATGCTATCGGTTAATAACTCGATAGGGAATAGCATGAGTGTAGAAATTAAAATATCGGTCAACAAAGGGCTCTATCTTAAAGAACCCCAAGACACTGAGTTGGGCAGAAAGATCATAAAAAACAGTATAATCCTTTTTAATAAGTTTGGGTTCGAGTCATTTAATTTCAAAAAATTGGCTCAGGAAATCAATTCGACTGAAGCCTCCATTTATCGATATTTTGAAAACAAACACCTACTGCTTCTCTATTTGGTCAATTGGTATTGGGAATGGGTGAGTTACCTTATCACCTTCAATACAATGAACATATTGAATCCTAGGATTAAACTTCAAATAATAATTCATTCCTTCGTTTCCGCCGCTACTGATGGAAATGGGTTAGAATACATCAGTGAGAGCAAATTGCACTACATTGTGATATCTGAGGGTATCAAAGCCTATCACACTAAAGGGGTGGACAAGGATAACTCAAAAGGCTTTTTTTTGAGTTACAAAAATATGGTAAACAAAGTATCCCAAGTGATTTTGGAAGTCGATCCAAACTTTAGGTATCCGAATGCTTTGGCCACTAACCTTTATGAAACCGCCAACAATCATATTTATTTCGCCAAGCATCTACCACGGCTAACGGATATTTCAAAAGAAGCAAACAATGCAGGTGAGGTGGAAAAAATGCTGAATTTTTTTACGGATAAGTTGCTTGCGTAGAATTCAGGAGGTTTATCTTTCATAGAGCCCTGTCGAAATACTAGAAGCGCAATTATCTTTTTTAATCAATAATTCGTTGTAACACCCCTGAGACCCCCGCTACCGCCAGTTTGCAACTGGTGGTCTTTAGCTCATCCTAAAAAGCCAACATCATCAATTTCCAAAACGGTCCTATCCTCCTGAAAATTCCTTGCGCTACTGTATTTTCAATCGACCGGTTCAGTAACAAATCCTGCTTCCACCGGATTGTTGTGAATATAGATTATTTTCTGCTTAATTGCCGCTGTACTCCACAGCTCTACAGGCTTGTTATGATGTTGCCAAAGCTGATAGTCCTGAACATTGGTTTTGGACCGGGCCGCTTTTTCAAATAGTACCAACAGCCATTCCTTCCTGCTCTCATGTACATTCTCCCTGATCGCAATAACAGCTTTTTTCGAAGTATGCTTCTTGAAATCACGCAACAGACCGGAAGGGTCTTCATTTTTAGACCGAAAAACAAAATGCACATGGCTTGGAATAAAGCAGTATGCAAAAAGTTCCATTCCTTTTTCCCTTCTGCAATAGGTTGCTGCTTTTTCCAATACGCTGAAATAAGGCTGCCTCGTAAAAACGTCTATCCAAAACACCGTAGCAAAGGAAACAAAGTAGGCTGCTGCCGGGCTGTGGAATTTGTAATTTCGACTCATTTCACCAAATTAAACTTTCACACTCCTAAAGCCTTGCAGATAGCTGTGTAAAAACCACAGTCTTTCAACCGAAGTTTTGCTTTCTATTTACCACCAGTTGCAAACTGGCGGTAGCGGGGGAACTTCAAGAAGGATAGAAAACTAATCCAAAACCTGGTAAAAAGTGCAACTTGAATATATTCCTCGTCGCTTATTATAAAACATTATCCATGAAGGATTGAACGATTACTTCAAAGCAGACTAAAAATTCCCGATAATACGGTTAATTAAAAAATCCCTTAAAAAACCGTTGTTGAAGTATATTCTAAAGTTTACTAACTTAGAAACGGTTTTGGGTTTTGCAAATGACTGATTCGTGCTATTATTAATAATATAATGGCAACAATTAAATTTGACACCCAGGCTTACCAGGTAACTAGAAGTTAGGCTTCTATATATCTATCTAATAATGCAGGTAATATTGGAAGCCAAATTCTTACTGTTACCGCTCCAAAACATTCCCCATAACTATGAAGGATTAATTTTGTACCATCTTAATATTTCCTTTTTTTGCAGCATTAAAGGCAAAATCGAGGCGGTTAAACAAATAAGTTGCCTTACCGCAATAATCGTTTTTTCGCATGGAAATGGCTAAAGCTTTATCCTCAACACAAATAATTCATCCATCACCGTCCCTTCTAAAAATAAATAAAATGAATAAATCCATTCTATTGCTTATGACACTTACCATTCTGATAAGTTGTAAGAATTCTGAGAAAGAAAAAGTCAGTTTCAGGGATCTCAATCACAACAACCAACTGGATGTGTACGAGGACCTCAGTCAACCCGTTGATGCCAGGCTAGAGGATCTCCTCAGTCAGATGAATGTGGAGGAGAAGGCAGGCCTTTTGTTTAATGCTATCTCGGCAGTTGAGTTTGGAAAAGAAACGAAAAGAGCAGATTCTCTGATCACTCAGTTATTTATTAATCATATGGATATGCCCGGTATGCCTACCGCAAAAGCTACCCTGGAGCATAACAATAAACTTCAAAAGTTAGCGGAAAGCACGCGGCTCGGCATTCCCATTACGTTTTATTCAGATCCAAGACACAGTGGGCGGGGCAGTGAAGCAGCGGGGGAAAAGCGCTATCATTCCAGGTGGCCTTCAGAACTGGGTTTCGGGGCCATCGGAGATGCTGATCTGGTTCGGGAATTCGCAGACATTTCCCGGCAGGAATACTTGGCACTAGGCATTCGACTGGCCTTACATCCCCAGGCCGATCTGGCCACTGAGCCACGATGGTACAGAACCTATACCACCTTTGGGGAGGATGCCGATCTGAGCGCCAAATTGACCAAAGCCTATGTTCTGGGCTTTCAGGGCGATACCCTGGGAAATCAGAGTATACTATGCCAGACGAAGCATTTCCCCGGCGGTGGCCCTCAAAAGGATGGGATGGATTCCCATTTCGCCACGGGAAAAGAGCAGGTGTATCCCGGAGGTTTTTTCGACTATCATCTCAAGCCTTTTACGGAGGGAGCCCTCCCTGCCAACACCGCACAATTGATGCTGTACTATGGGCAGCCAATAGGCGTAACAGAAGAAGAAGTAGGTTTTGGGTACAACAAGGAAATTGTAACCGATTTGCTCAGAGATTCTCTGGGTTTTAAGGGCGTAGTATGCACCGACTGGGCATTGGTTTTTGACAATCCTGCCAAACCAGCCTCGGCATGGGGCGTAGAAAACCTTTCTCCTAAGGAGCGTGTCAAAAAAATCCTGGATGCAGGTGTTGATATGTTAGGGGGGGAGTCATGCGCGGATATCATAGTGGAATTGCTAGCAGAAGGTGGCATTACCGAGGCCAGACTGAACGAATCTGTTCGCAGGGTCCTGAGAGATAAATTCATTATCGGACTCTTTGATGATCCCTATTTGAAGGAGGAAAATTTAAAAGTGTTTGAGAAAGAAGTGTTTAAAGAGAAAGGATTGGAGGCACAACGAAGGTCCCTGGTGCTTTTAAAGAATGAGGAGCATATTTTACCGTTAGCCAAGGACAAGAAGGTTTACCTGGAAGGAATCAGCCCCAATGCTGTAACCGGTTATGCCACAGTGGTAGACAAACCGGAGGACGCGGATGTCATCTTAGTAAAATTTAGTACACCCTATACCCCTGTGCAAGACCCAAAATTCTTTCTGGAACGCATTTTCCACCAGGGAAGATTGGATTTTCCCAAGGCGGAACGGGAGAAAATGCTGGCGTTAATCAAAACGAAACCCACCATTTCTATATTGACAATGAATCGCCCGGCGGTAATTCCTGAAATCAATGATGCAAGCAAGGCACTGATTGTAGATTTTGATTGTGAGGATGAGATTTTGGCAGAACTGATTTTTGGAGAATTTAAGCCTACAGGGAAATTACCTATCGAAATTCCTTCAAGTATAGAAGCTGTTGATTCACAACTGGAAGATGTGCCTTATGATTCCAGGAATCCATTGTACGAATTCGGATTTGGCTTAGAATATGCCAACAGTACGAACTGAGTTTAACGATAACTTAATTCGCACATTCGCTATCCGCGCTCGAACTCAAAAGGAAAATTAAAATTTGGCTGGCAATATTAAAACCTATGAACAGTGGACATCCGAATTTAATCCAACCTCGATCTATGAAGGAAGCTGGGAAAAAGGGGCCAAAATCTACTCTATTGGTACGGACGAAAATGGTAAAAGAGGAGGAATATTATCTGAAATTGCCGACAACATTCCATATCAGTTTGTTTCTATTCGCAATTACGGAATGTTAGACGGTGAAAATGAAATTACCAAAGGTGCTGAGATTGATAAATGGGCAGGTGGACTGGAAAATTATTCTTTCAATGATAATAAAGGTGTGACCACGGTTACAATAGATATCGATGTAACAGAGGACTTCCTCAATTATTTTAACACGGCCTGGCCAAAGGCTTTAAATAAGCTCAAAGACCTTTCGGAAAAATAGAACACCAACAGATATATTCACGCCGCAAGCCGTTCCGCGCGACCGTAAATCGCAGTAAAATTCAGATACAGGAATAATTACTAAAGTCGTTACTGCAAGTGTATTGTGCCAATACTTAGTATATTTCGGCACTATAAGCAGTAACTTTAATTGAAAGGATATGAATTTAAAGCCCATTTTATTTTTGGTTTTTGGTCTGATATGCTTTAGTTGTTCTGAGGACAAAGTATCTACTGAACAGATGGAATTAATGGGGGCATGGGAATTATTGCGCTTTGAAAATGAATCTTCAGACGAACTACTGTTGCCATCAGCTCAGGACGCCATAATCTCTCTGGTTTTTCAAAATAATGATTTTAACGGCAAAACGGGAAGAAACAGTTATTTTGGAAAATACAGTGTAGTTCCATCAGAGTTAACCCTGATGGAATTTACAATTACTGAAGTTGCAGAAACAGCATGGGGACAGAAATACCTCGATGCTATAAATGAATCCTATTCTCGTAATACCCAAAATTATTTACTCGATTTCTCTGTTGAATCAGATACCCTGACGCTGTATTATATGGATTCCAAGAAAATGACATTTGTAAAAGTATAAGCAGGGGCCTGCTCCGCTATTTTCTTATTTCACAGATCAGGAGCCAACCATTGAAAATAATAGATTGGCTTGATTCACTTCTCTCAGGATTGAAAACATATAGAAATTACCATTGACTTCGCTGCCAACAGCCTTCCGCATCGCACCGATCTTAAAGTGGAGGGGTATTGGTTGAAAGCAGTTGAGGCGCGGGGTCTGCAGCCTTGGCGGCATACACCTTCTTTACGATCTCATATAAGTCCGGGATGACCGTTTTGGCCAATTGAGAGTTGCAGTTCAGCAAAACGCAAATTCCGAGATCGGCCTCAGGATACATGGCGATTTCATTTCTGTAGTCATTCACGCTGCCCCCGTGATGCCACATGATTTTTTCTCCAACACTTCCATTTTCCACAAATTTATGGATCCGCCACCCAAGGCCATAATGGGAGGACACATGTCCGGCCCATCGCTGATAGTATTTAAAGTTCCCTGTAATTTCAATCCTTGGATGAAAAGCCTCCTGAATGGCTTCCTTACTCATTAAGGCCGGGCTGTGACCCAATACAAACCGCATCCATTTACCCATATCAAGGGCACTGGCATTGATACCTCCGGCCACGAGTGCATTGGAGTAACTGTCGTTTAACGGTATGGCTCTCCACCCGTTTTTGCCCCGGGAATGAGGAAGTGCAATATTTTCAGAATGGCTTAAAACTTCAATATCGGTAGTTGCTGTGTGCATTTCCAGAGGTTTAAAAAACCTTGTTTCCAGCAGTTCGGATATTTCCTGACCGGTCACGGTCTGCATCACCTCCCCGCCAAGAGAAAACATGGCATTCTGATAGCTGTAAAGTGCTCCCGGCTCACTGATGGGTATTACCTCCCTGAAGCGTTCTGCTATATCTTTGACTGGCATTCCTGCCTCAATAAGATTGGTATAACTGTGGTAGGGCGCCCCTGAGGTATGAGACAAAATAGTCGCAAGCGTGATCCTATCAGTGTTGGCCTTATCACCCAACTGAAATTGTGGGATATAATCAGTGACCTTATCTTCCCAACGCAATTTACCCTCCTGCTTTAATCCGGAAGCCAGGATCCCGGCAAATCCTTTGGATAATGAGCCCAGTCTGAAAACGGTTGCCCCTTCGACTTCAGCAATGGCATTATTGCTTCTTTTGCCATATCCGGCTGCTATGACTATAGAATCCCCTCTGACGATGGTGACCCCTGCCCCGACCATATCTCCGGCCGCAATGGCTTTTTCAAAGTAGGCTTTAAATTCCCTTTGTAATTCCTGTTGATGGAGTTTGTACTGTTTCAGAGCTACAGAATCTACCTTGGGGACATTTTCGTTTGCAGAGGAATTAATATGCGCTGCAGCCGCTGGCGTTGCGGGGTGATAAACACTAGAGGTGACAATGAAAAGCAAGATAACGACAATCGTGCATCCAGCTAGTGTTTTTAATCGCTGCATAAGAATTTGATGGATTTAAATTAGGGGTTATGATTTAAGGCATCAATATAAGATGTATCAGACTGATAACGAAGAAAAGTATGATTTTATTAGGATTCATTTCTAATTTTACCTGAGGGAAAGGAGTAGTTTTAAGGTTAACAGCTCGTTTTTTGAATTGGCAGAAGGGCCTGTTCCCAAAGGCCGGAGTGCAGGGGCTTTTAATCATAGTATCCAGCGGATTCGGATAATGAGGAACATCCCTTCCGTAACTCCAGACCTTATATTCAAAATAGCAGATTACAGCGAGATGAAATATACCTTAGGATGGATCCTTACTGGTTCGTTTTTGTGAGCCGGGGTATAAGAATCGTTTCAAATAAGAACCCAATGAAGAAAATCAAGGTTCATATTAATCATCACCGACAAAGATATGTCAGCATAGAATTTAAACACATACTCTTAATGTTCTAAATGCGTGCTCCGGGTACTACTTTTTATTGACGAAGAGATCGGGTCGGATGATGCCTTCAACCTCTTCTATTTTTAGCAGACTTTCATACAGGGTCTTTCTTGCCTTGTTGCCGTCTTCTCCCAACAACTGTCGGTTCGCTTTCATTTTCGTTGCAAAGTCTTCTTTGTCCTTCGCCGCAATAGACAGCATGTAATATGCCGCTTCGGTACCAAAGCCGCTCTCATAAATCCGGTAATGTACCCTGGAGGCTTTTTGGCTCATTAAGTTTTTAAACGACGCCAGGTGCTGGCTTACTATCGCCCGGTTGGAAGGAGTATAATAGAACCTGGACTGCTCCCGGTAGTTCTCACCTTCAGGGGTCTGTGTCATCCCATCCGGCATGTAAGACAAATCTTCATTGAGAATGATGATAAAATCACGTTCTATGTCATAACATTTATCCATACGGCCGATGAATTCCTCCATTTTCTCCTTCCCCACCTTTTCGGCTAAAGTCGTGAGGGGATGTGCTTTGTCCAGATCTGCCATTCCCTCGATAGGAGCTATGAAGTAATAATTATAATTGTCACTCTGCATCACAAGAAGGCTGAGGTTCTCAATCGGAAATTTTGTCAGCATCTCATTGAGTTCCAGGTGAAGAGATTCATAGGTGGCTGCCATGGATGGTTTCACCACATCTTCATGAACCCGGTACATTTTCTGGGCGGATGCACAATGGATTGCCACAAGAAGCAGCGAAAGGACGGAAGTTTTTAATTTTTTCACAATGTTTTGGTTTTATGGTTGATACTTCTTTTTTAAACATAAGAGGATGCAATTACATAAGAAAAGGGGAGCAGGCGTATGCTTTTGGATGTAAAGGGAAGAAACCATCAAAATGTAAGACAGTTCTTACCTCATGGGCAACACTTCTAATTTACTAGTATTCAGGGCCTAAGCAGCTTAAATGTACGTATTAAATGTTTACATTGTACAAACAGCAGCCGATAAAATTGCAGACGCCCTTCTGACTTCGGGAAGTATCCCGGGAAATGATATTCAGACAGTTCAACTCCATATAAATCAGCCCCCGGCGCACGATCAAAAGTACTGCCCAATTTCCCAAATCTTCCCTACCTTCGCAACAGGGCTCATCGGCATGGAAAAGCAAAAGATCAAAGACGTATTTACGGAGGGGGCCATCACTCCCGATTTTATCACCAGGGCGATAGCAGCTCATCAGGTTAAAACCCATATTGGCGCCCATGATATTTTTCTGGGCCAGGTACGCGCAGACACTATAGAAGAGAAAGTAGTTAGTGGTATTGATTATACCGCTTACAGGGAGATGGCTAATTTAAAATTTTCAGAAATCCGGGAAGCCACTATTGAAAAATATGGTCTTAGCTGCCTGCATATTCATCATAGTCTGGGGATTGTGAAAACCGGTGAAATCTGCCTTTTTGTATTTGCATCAGCAGTCCACAGGAAAGAAGTATTTGAAGGGATGCATTATGTGGTCGAACGCCTGAAGAAAGAAGTTCCGGTTTTTGGGAAGGAGTTGTTTGAAGATGACAGTTATCAATGGAAACAGAATCGCTGACAATGGTAGATATCACCGAAAAGAAAGTAAGTCTACGAACGGCAGTAGCGCAAGCCATAGTGAGGGTCAGTTCTCCTGATACGATTCTTGCGATTGAAAATAAAAGTGTCCCGAAAGGAGATGTCTTTGCCGTCAGCAGAGCGGCAGGAATGCTGGGAGTGAAGAAAACCGCGGAACTACTCCCTGACTGCCATCCGATCCCCATAGAATATACCGACATCACTTATGAGATCCGGGATCTCGATATCAGCATTCGAATTACGGTGAAAACCAATTATAAAACAGGGGTGGAGGTAGAGGCGATGCACGGAGTAAGTCTGGTTGCTCTTAACATGTATGATATGTTGAAACCGATAGACAAAGGCATTGAAATCCTGCATATCCGGCTTTTGGAAAAAACCGGTGGAAAATCAGATATCCATCACGCTTCACAAGTTTAATCCCGGCGCGCCCAGATTTCCGAAAGCGGTTCTCCCTTGCTGTTGTTACCGCTGTGAAGCCAGTCATCTCCCTGAATCTTATACTGAAATTCGAGTGTGGCTCCCACACGACCATTATCCCGGGAGAAATAGGCGATATTCTCCACATACTTTCCTCCGTCTGCGGTATAGGTTCCCCCACCAGTGCCTGAAAAATCAAAACTTTCCGTATGGTAGGCAATCCATTGAAAGTGCCCGTCTACAAGAATCTTTAACGTTTTCCGAGGGTTGTCATCACCACGTCTCTCCTGGCCGGCATCCGGACCACGGGAGGCAAAAAGCCAGTTGCCGTCCAGGGCCTGTGTACTTTCAGGTAATTTCTCATAAGTGTCTCCTGCCAGGGTCAGCTTGTTTCCTTCTATGGAAAAAGGGAAGGAAAGTTTCCGAAGATGGTCCTGTTCATAATTTGAATTGAACTCCAATTGAACCACCAGGGCATCCATGCCGGGTTCATAAAACCCACCGACGGTTTTTACAAATTGCGCCGGGGACGATCCATATTCAGTCAAAACTAAGTAACCGGCACTGATCTTCATTTCTTTGTTTATCGTATTGCCGTTGGCTTTATTTGTGTGGAGATACACCCCATCCGGAATCTGAGATTGCGGGAGGACTGCGCAGGGAGAAAGAAAAAACAGTAAAAGACAGAGCTTAGCAGCAATAGATTTCATAGCCGGAATTTATAATATATTACAAGATAATCATTTCAACTGCTCATGTCAAGAAATGCAGCATCGTTACAGGGATCAGCAGAAAGTCTCATTGAGATAAATCATGCTGTAAAAAATACATAATATGACATCTAATTAATTATTTTTGTTTTCATTTACACTCTAAATTAGAACAAAGAGTTTCAGACTCTTTTAATATAGATCCGAATGATATATTGTGTTTCCACATTGGGAAAATCAAGTTCCGGTATTCAGATTCCGGGAAATGATGTCTTTCTGGATTGCGGAGAAATCCAGCCGATGGGATTGCTCGTATATCTCTCTGAAATCTGCCTGTTAAATAGAAAAAGACCCTATTGAATAACTTCTTCGTAAATTGTTGCAGCGACTGCTTTACCGCTCTGGGGGTGTTACATGCCATAAACCAAAAAAACGGCCTATTTTAAATACTTTAATTCCATTTAATGAATATAAAATACAGTGATCTGATCGATCAGACCTATTATTTTCCACAGGAAGAGTTTACTCTGGATAAAGACGAATTGTTGTTTCACAATATACCGTTGGGAAGATTAATCGAAAAGTACGGCAGCCCCTTAAAGTTCACTTATCTGCCTCGCATATCGCAAAACATCGGAAGGGCCAAGAAATGGTTTTCGAAAGCGATGAAGAAACATGATTACAAGGGTAAATATTATTATAGTTACTGCACTAAAAGCTCTCATTTTCATTATGTGCTTCAGGAGGCCTTAAAAAATGATATCCATATAGAGACGTCATCGGCATTTGACATCAATATTGTAGAACGGCTGATACAGGAAAAGAAAATAAAACGATCTACCTATATACTTTGTAATGGTTTTAAGCGGGAGGCTTATATAGACAATATAGCCCGGCTCATCAATCAGGGTCACCGGAATTGTATTCCGATCATTGACAATTATGAGGAGATCGACCTGTTGTCTGAAGCCATCGAAGACAATTATAAAATCGGGATCAGGATTGCCTCTGAGGAAGAGCCTAAGTTTGAATTTTACACTTCCCGTCTGGGGATTGGATACCGGAATATCGTTCCGTTCTATGAAAGCCAGATCAAGGATAACGACAAGATTGAACTTAAGATGCTTCATTTCTTTATCAACACGGGGATTAGAGATAATGCCTATTACTGGAATGAGTTGGTGAAATGTCTTAAAGTGTATGTGCGTTTAAAGAAGATCTGCCCCACCCTGGACAGCCTTAATATTGGCGGAGGGTTTCCAATCAAGAACTCCCTCGCATTTGAATATGACTACCAGTATATGATTGACGAAATTGTCAACCAGATCATTAGTTCCTGCGTTGAGGCAGATATCCCGGTGCCACATATTTTCACCGAATTCGGAAGTTTTACGGTAGGCGAAAGCGGTGGTGCCATCTATGAAGTTCTTTATCAGAAATTACAGAATGACAGGGAGAAGTGGAATATGATCGACTCTTCCTTTATCACAACCCTGCCTGATTCCTGGGCGATCAATAAGCGATTTATCATGTTACCTATCAATCGATGGCATGATGAATATGAAAGGGTACTTCTGGGAGGTCTTACCTGTGACAGTGATGATTACTACAACAGTCAGCAGGATATGAACGCCATTTATCTTCCGAAATACCGCAGGGATAAGCCATTGTATATCGGCTTTTTTAATACGGGAGCCTATCAGGAAACGCTGGGAGGCTTTGGGGGCCTTCAACATTGCCTTGTCCCGCATCCCAAGCATGTTCTTATTGATAAGGACAAGGACGGCAACATCCGGACAGAACTTTTTAGTGAACAACAGAAGGCGCAAGACCTTTTGAAAATTTTAGGATATGGAAACAACGAAGAATTACGCCGGGATCCCGGACAAATTCGCGCAATTAGAGAAAGCCAAGATAGTTTTGATCCCCGTACCCTATGAAGGTGCCGGCGGGTGGATCAAAGGCGCTGAAAAAGGTCCGGAAGCTTTTTTAAAGGCTTCCGAAAGCATGGAATTATATGATATAGAAACCAATACACAGGTGTATGAACAAGGTGTATACCTGGCAGAAGCCGTAGGTGAGGAACCTTCCGCGGACGCTGTCGTAAAGGAAGTACATAAGATCAGTAAGGAATATATAAAAAGAAATAAATTTGTAACCCTGATAGGGGGTGAGCATACCATTTCCATAGGTAGTATCCGGGCCTTTAATGAATGCTTTGACAACTTGTCCGTGCTGCATCTTGACGCTCATGCCAATCTCAGGAAGTCGGTGAATGGCAGTTCTCTGAATCATGCTTGTGCGCTTCATGAAGCCAGTCAGACCACCAACCTGATTCAGGTGGGGATCCGGAGCATGGATGCGATGGAAATGACCTTTACGGACGCTGATAAGATCTTTTTCGCCCATGATATGGTAAATGACGAGTTCTGGACGGATAAAGTACTGGATTTGCTCACAAATAACGTCTTTATAACGCTGGACGTAAGCGCCCTTGACCTTACCATTATGCCGTCAGCGGTTACTCCGGAACCTGGAGGTCTGTTCTGGTATGAAACCCTCGATTTTCTGAAACAGGTATTTGAGGAAAAGAATGTGGTTGGTTTTGATATGACAGGCCTTTGCCCGAACCCCCAGCATAAATCGGCTGATGTAGTAGCTGCAAGGTTGTTTTACAAAATGCTCAGCTACAAATTTTCGGGTGAGATGGTAACCGATGATTATGACAACACTTATGATAAAGAATATAAATCCGGGAGTGGTATCACCGGAAAATTTGAGGACGATGACTAAAGGACCCATATCCAGTTTTGTAGAAAAATATTATCTCCACTTTAATGCAGCGGCCCTGGTTGATGCGGCGAAAGGCTATGAACAGCAGCTCGAAAACGGAGCCCGTATGCTGGTGTCTCTTGCCGGCGCCATGAGTACGGCCGAATTGGGAAAGATCTTTGCCGAAGTGATCCGTCAGGATAAAGTTCAGATCATATCCTGTACAGGGGCGAACCTGGAAGAAGACATCATGAACCTCGTAGCACATTCACATTACATACGTGTACCGCACTACAGAGATCTGACCCCTCAGGATGAATGGGAGCTTTTGGAAAAAGGTCTGAATCGTGTAACGGATACCTGCATTCCTGAAGAAGAAGCCTTCAGAAGGCTTCAAAAGCATATCTACAGTATCTGGAAAGAGGCTGAGGACAAAGGGGAACGTTATTTCCCCCATGAATTTATGTACAAGATGCTCCTGTCAGGCGTACTCGAAGACGATTATGAAATTGATCTTATGGATTCATGGATGTATGCGGCAGCTGCCAAAAATCTGCCAATCATTTGTCCCGGATGGGAGGACAGCACTATGGGTAATATTTTTGCCTCCTACGTAATGAAAGGGGAATTAAAGGCGAGCACAATGAAATCCGGAATTGAATATATGACCTTTCTGGCTGATTGGTATACAGCGAATTCGCAGAAGGGAATCGGATTTTTTCAAATTGGCGGAGGTATTGCCGGGGATTTCCCGATTTGTGTAGTTCCGATGCTGTATCAGGATATGGAAAGAACGGATACCCCCTTCTGGAGTTATTTTTGTCAGATTAGTGACAGTACAACCAGTTATGGTTCGTATTCCGGGGCGGTACCCAACGAAAAGATCACCTGGGGGAAACTCGGAATTGATACCCCGAAGTTTATTATTGAAAGTGATGCCACTATTGTTGCACCATTAATTTTTGCTTACCTTTTAGACATGTAATTATGGACAATTTGCGAAGAGTCATAGTAGATTTCAAAAAACTTACCCCCGAGGTACTCAAGCTTTTGGTGGAAAAATATCCGGATGGCTATGATCAGGATCACATCATTACATTCAAAAATGTTCATGGAGAACGGGTTGAAGCAGTAGAGGTAACTACTGAGGATACCAAATACCTCGTAAAGATCAGCGCCAAGCTTGTAAAGACTATGGAGAATTATGATGAGGACGACTATGAGGATTTTGCAGACGACGATCCGGAAGCGGTAGTTGATCCCGATGCAATGCCTGAGGCAGAAGAGGAGCAGGACGAGGATTAAAACGTAAAAACATTTTATTCAGAATAATGGAGCAATCCCGCTTTCACATGTCTTTGCCCTGTTCAAGCATCCACAAGACGAAAGATTTCTATATAGATGTCATAGGTGCCCGACTCGGCAGGAATTCTTCGAGATGGATCGATGTGGATTTATTTGGACACCAGATCACCTTTACCAGGTGCGGGGAATTTAAGTTTGATTTCAAGTCCTATAAATTTGAGGAAACGGTCCTTCCTGCATTCCATTTCGGGGTGATTATCGACCGTCCCAGCTGGGATGAACTTTATAACCGACTGAATGGATCCGAATATGACATAACGACGGAATCGACCTTTTTAAAAGACAAAAAAGGGGAACACACTTCCTTTTTTATCCGTGATCCAAATGGCCACACTTTGGAATTCAAAACTTTTAAAGTTCCCAAACACATTTTTGCCTAAACAGAACTGATGTTTTGCAACATCTCTTCCGTAGTTCGCGAGAGATCATAATCATGCTCCCAGCCCCAATCTTTCCTGGCCTCTGAGTCATCAATACTTTCCGGCCATGTGTCGGCTATTGATTGCCGGAAATCGGGAATACAGCTCAGTTTGAATTCCGGCAGACGCTGTCTGATGCTCGCCGCTATTTCCAGCGGACTGAAACTCATGGCCGCAAGATTGTAGGATGATCTGACCTTTATTTCGTCCGGCTCGCATTGCATGAGTCTGATAGTAGCGCGGATGGCGTCATACATAAACATCATGGGTAATTTTGTATCCTCCCGCAGAAAGCAGGTGTACTTGCCTTCAGCGAGGGCTCTTTCATAAATTTCCACTGCATAGTCGGTTGTGCCTCCTCCGGGAAGTGTCTTCCAGCTGATGAGACCCGGATAGCGAACACTTCGTACATCTACCCCAAATTTATGATAGTAGTAAGAACACCATCGCTCCCCGGATTGCTTACTGATTCCATAGACGGTGCTCGGTTCCATTATTGCATGCTGCGGGGTATGCTGTTTAGGGGTATTCGCCCCGAAGACCGCGATGCTTGAAGGCCAGAAAACCTTTGCTATTTTTCGTTCTTTTGCCAGATTAAGCACATTGAAAAGGGAATTCATATTCAGATTCCATGCCCGCTCAGGAAATTTTTCCGCTGTGGCACTCAGCATGGCCGCCATGAGGTAGACTTCTTCAATTTCATAGTGCATGACTACATCCTCAATCGCCTGGTAATTTGTAGCGTCAAGCAATTCAAAGGGTCCCGCTGCCATGAGGTTCTCGGTGCCATGACGAATATCGCTGGCTATTACCTTCTGGCTTCCCAGCTTCTCGCGAAGCGCCATGGTGAGTTCGGTGCCAATTTGCCCGCAGGCGCCCAGGATCAGAATGGTTTTCTGCATGAAATCCTCCTTATTTGAATTCGGTCACAAAGATAGCCTTTATTAAAATTTGTACCTTCGTCCCATGCGTAAATTACTCTTCTCCGTGATTGGTATAATGGTTATACATTCCTGCCAGGAACAACCTGTCGTGGCGTCTGATGAACTTTCACGGAAAGAAAATTTTAGTATGAATAGCCTTGACAAGGTGGTACCCACAGATCCGAAGGCGATGGAATATCTGAATGCCTGGCCTGAATTCAGGGCGCTTGAATCGGAAATCGAAAGGGTCTATCAATCGGAGAACAAAGAAGACCTCATACTGGTGGTAGAAGAACTGGTACTGAAACAAACAGCATTGGAGGCGTCCGTTTACCCAGAACCGTTTGACATCCCTCAAATCAGGAGCCGTCAAAGGGTTTTTAAAACGTATTTGCTGAAGGTAAGGGCTGCACTGGACGACAGGGCAGAGGTGCTTACCCCTGCGAAGGAGATGATCGCTGCTTATAACGCCATGCGAAAGCAATTCAATGTCGTTGTAAACAATACCCTTGATACCAATCTCATCCTGGATGATTAAATGTTTAACTGGCTGCGCTTGCTCCTGACAGAATTTTCGGAGAAATAGCTTCACGTCTTAAGACCAAAGAAGTCACTACAGGAATGTATTACAATTATAGTATTTTCCGGGTGCAGATGCCCGGCGTAATAGTAATTATTGGAAATGTACGTGAAATTAAAATTTGAGGTGAGGTTATAGTGCTCCGGAAGGGATTCGTTTAAAAAAGAATAACCGCTTGCTCGCTGGCAATCTAATCATTTTTCGTTTCATCTGTTTCAGCGGGCTGGGTTTTCCTAGATTCAAGCGCCTGCTTGCTCAGGCTGGCCAGGTTAAAACTGGGGTCAAGTTTCAGCGCAGCGTCAATGTCAGCAATGGCGGCGTCTATTTTACCTTTATCCATATTGTACTGAACAAGACCTTTCAGGTGCAGGAAAGCCGCCTTTAATGAAACTTCATAGGGCTGCTGCCTTTCGTAGAAGGCATATTTCATATCCTCCTTGGCATTGGCTATTCCATAATCAATATCCTTGGCCGCCCCTTCATTATTGCCTGTCTGTATTTTGAGATCCGCGAGTTCATAAGCCAGATAGGCACTTGGCTTCCTTGCATAGAGGATTTCAAATTGCTCGAGGGCTCGTTTGGGCTGGTTCAATGCCTTTAGCGAAACCGCTTTCACCTGAACTGCAAGATCAGAATCGGCATCACTTTTTTCGATACCAATAGTATTAAGTGCCTGCATGTGCTGGTTATTATTCGCGTATACATAGGCAAGGGTATCCCTGCGTTCAGTGGACGGGGCAATAATATTCAAATGGGTCAGGGCATTGACCACCCCATTGAGGTCTCCCTGTAATTTCATTTCCCTGTAAAAGGATTCGTAATGTTTTTGCATCTCAGAAGGCTCCTGTGCATTGGCCAGCAACCCGGTCGTCATGAGTATCATGGTAATAATACGTTTCATCGTCCTATCTTTTAAATGCGGCAAAATTACTATTTTTTTCGGTACAAAAGCGGGACAATTTTCAGGTCTGGTTCACCAGGGGAATGACAAATCTGATCAGGAGGTATTGCAGAGAGGTCAGGTATCAAAACTGCTAAGGGTTATCGGAGGTCACTATGCCCGTTGCAGGTTACAGGAGATTGAAAATAAAAAAGGCTTTGGGGATTCGTGATACCGTAAAATAAAAAGACCGTCCTGAAAGTTCAGACGGCCTTTTATGTTGGTGGTTGTTGTAATCGGATTTCAGACGGAGGTTAACGCAACGTCTGCCTGCGAATATCGACGAACCAGCCCGGCATAGAAAGCGAGGCTTCTTCGGTCGGATTCAATACAGGACTTTAAAAAATCACAGAGATTTTTAAATAAGAGATTCACATGTAATGTGGGAACATTCATGTTTACCCCTTGTGGGTCAAAGCAGGTATCATCCATCACAATTTCCATTTCTATCCTTTTTCTGTGATAGTCAATGGTTACATCCGCGGCATTATAATGCTTTTTTAAAATAACCTCATGCAAGTGCTTGAAATTTCTGTTCATCTTGCTTTTGGCACAACTTCGGGAGATAAGGCTCTCAATATCCGTTAAAACCCTCCCCCTAAAACTTGACTTTTCCATAATATTTCTGGATTTAAGGTTTGAGTAAAGATACATATAATTCATAAAAAGCTGAAAATCAACGCTGTAAATTAACCGTTTATCGATCTTTTTGTTGTGAATGCTTAGGAATGAGTTGTGAACTCATCGGAAATCGACGTTAAAAAGCAGTATTTTTTGTGAAGAATATTCCTACTTTCTACGATTTTCCCCTGATTTTCCCCTGATTTTTCCTGAAATTCAGGGGGCGATAATCCTCTTTTTACGGCCTCAGCTTGATAATACACCCTCTTCCCGGGGTGTAATGGGTATACTCCATTAAAGATCTCATTCCAATAATTGCCCTGAAGCAGGAACAGCACCATTCCTATACAATCATTCAAATGGATGAGGTTGACGGGGCTGTTTCCACCCGTCAGGCCCGTCCGGCCGGCTAAGTGTGTGACGGGGTGCCTTCCCGGGCCGATCAGTCCTCCAAACCGGATGATGGAAGTGTTCAATCCCTTTTGTTTGAGGAACATCTCTTCCACTTCCCTAAGCTGCTTCCCTGACTCGGATACTGGTTTGGTTTGACTTTCCTCGGTTACAGTTTCCGTTAGCGCACCATAAACTGAAGTACTGCTTATAAAGATAAGATGGCCGGTACCCGCCGTTTGAATGGCCGAACTCACATGACGCATCCTGGCTACATAATTACTTTCCGGGTCACTTCTGAGTCCCGGCGGAATATTAACGACCAAATACTCAAGACCGTCAAGGAAGTTTTCAAGCTCCCCCTCTATCCCATCTTCCCTTAATATAAGGTGATAGGGGCGAATACCTGCATTTTGCAGCTTCTTTAACTTTCCGGCTGTGGTGGTTGTTCCGCGAACTTTGTAAGCTTCCATTACCAATTTCCGGGCCAGTGGAAATCCCAACCAACCGCAACCCATAATACCTATGGCCTTTTTCAAAAGCGAATTGTTTTCCGTACGACAACGGCATCATTCAATACAAAGGGCATGGGGATCGCATCATCCGGTCGCGGTGGTACGGAAAAAAGAGGATTGGTTAACAAATCATTTGAGGCTTCAAACAGCGTAAGTTCCAGCTTTTCATCTTTTGGTATGATGACGGATAGCCTGGTTTCATTATTGTTGCTGATAAAATGCGTCAGCAATTTGCCGCTGCTTCTGGTTTCAAGATATTCGCGTGGAAGTGGAATTTGATTGATATGCACCTCGCTGAAGGCTTTTGTTTCCGTAAAAATTTCGAGACGATTCACCGCACGCTTTGGAGTTATCACCAGATCCAGCAGCCTTGACTCTCCTATGACGGTATCCCTGCTCTTAATAATATCCGGAGCAGGTATCTCTTTTATTGGTGCCGTTACCATTTTAGTAAAAGCCGTTGCATACTTGCTGCTTAGGGCAGTTTCTGAAGCAGTTTCCGGAGCACTTTTTCCTGTTCCGAGATACTGGCTGGTCCATGGGGAGAGCACATGTTCATATGTGGCCCACTGCGCGGTGTTACTGTCAGCATCAAGAATATAGATAAGACTTGTTGGCTTTGCACGGTCCTTTGAGAAATCAGCTTTGAAATGAGCAAATACCATGCAACCGACAAATAATAGCAATCCAATATAGCCCCAGCCTGACTTTCTCCGGAAGGTTCCAAATAAAGGAAGGAGGAGCAGGAATACCATGGTAGTTACAAGGGTGGCTGCAATCATCATTTTCAAGCCGAGTCCGACAGGAAACATTTGGATCAAAGGGGCAAATATCCAGAGGGCCGGCACGGCAAGGACAACCATGAGATATACGTTTGGATCCGGTTGATCAATATATACCATTAAAGCTGCCAAAAGGCTGTACACCGGAATGAGAATGAAGGCTGCTCCCGGTAAATAGACGGAGGTTGCAGCACAGACGACCAACCAGAAGGTGATGGCAGCCACCAGCAGATGTTGGGTGTTAAGCCTCCGGAAGCTCTGGAAGGTCCAGAAACACACTGCGGTTGCCAGGGCGGCAAAAGCGGCGATATAGGCATGACCATTATAGGTAAAGCCCTGCAGGATATCCTGATACTGCGGATATAGCCATTTTAACAATGGCCAGCTGTAATATCCCAATAACCCGTTGATGAGAAGAACGGTCAGGAGAGGGATGAAACTTTTGGCAATTTCACCCGGCTGCAGCATCTTTCTTTGGAAACCGGTAATCAGCAGCACTATAAATAGCCCGAGCGCTATGAAATAAAGTGGCCAGATCCAGGTAAATGGATAGGATACCAGTCGAAAAAAGGGCATGTTGAAATATATGTCATCAGCTGCGCTCTTTAAATCATTGAGATTTATCTTACTGAAATGGCTCAGCAGTGGCATAAGATAACTCCCCTGATGTGCAAGAGTGGTACGGTCCAGACGTTCGAAATCATCCTTTACGGTATGATAGTCGAAATGGTCATCGATAAAAGCAAAATTGAGTCCGTCAATATCTGCATCTTCTCTGAAAACTGTCAGATCGGTATCATTGGGGAGCATCTTATAGATACTGTATGCCAGGGAGTTCGCTACCGGGTATTTCGGATTGGCTGCTGTGAATTCTTTTATAAGACGGGTATTTCCCTGGTTCGTTTCAATGAGCATGTATCCGGGACCACCACTTCCCCTCGCCTCGAAATTAAGCACCAGTCCTATTTCTTTGGCCCAGGGATGCTTATTTACAAACAAATCGGCACCATTTAACCCAAGTTCTTCTGCGTCCGTAAAGAGAATGATGACGTCATTCAGTGGCGTCTTCCCCGCCGAAAGAAAGGCCCGTACCCCTTCAAGGATGGTAGCCACCCCGCTTCCTGCATCACTGGCTCCCAGTGAAGAATGAGGACTGCTGTCATAATGAGAGAGCAACAACAGCGCTTTTCCGTCGCCCGATCCCTTGATCCTTGCAAGGATGTTGACTGCCTCACTGAAATTGGCCCAATCCCCGGCAGTATACCCCTGTTGGAGTTGTGATTCAAGCCCCATTTTGTCCAGCTCCTCCACAATATACTCCCTAACCATCTTGTGTCCGGTAAAACCAACGCCATGGGGAGCTTCGGAAAGCTTTTTTATGTGTAAAAGGGCTCTGTCGGTAGAAAACGCAGTTTCCGATACTTGTTCTCCGCGGGTATATCCCGGCATCATGCTTTTAAATACCCAGTAAATGGCCAGCAGTAATAAGAGTACAGAAAGGATTTCTGTCGATTTTTTCATTGGAAGGGGTTCACCTATAAAAGTATAAAATTCTAACAGTATGGAACATTTAAACGATTTTATTTAAAGAATTGGCAAATTTTCCTTAAATTTATTAACAACCTAACGCATAACTGTATGGGAATTAAGAGTTTTCAGGGACGCAGGGTGAAGGTGGATCCCAAAAAGGAGTACAATGCCCCGATCCTGGTTGAGGATTACATGACCCGTAAATTGACAACTTTCAGTCCTGACCAATCCATCCTTGAAGTGATGGAATCCTTTGCAAAAAATCACATTTCAGGAGGTCCGGTATTGGATGATAATGGTTTTCTTGTGGGAATCGTTTCAGAAGCCGACTGCATGAAGCAAATTTCGGAAAGCCGCTATTTTAATCAACCGATTCTCGATAAGAGCGTGGAGCGATTCATGACCAAGGATGTTGAAACCATTCCCCATGATATGAGCATTTTTGATGCTGCCGGCGTTTTTGATAAACACAACAGGAGGAGGCTTCCTGTAATGGAAAACGGAATTCTTGTCGGCCAAATCAGCAGAAAGGACATCGTTATAGCCGCACTTAAGCTTTCCGGCCACAACTGGAAATAGGCGCACAAACCTTTTAAGGAACTTCCGGGAACTACCTGGCCGTGTTGCTTATTCCCGCTTCACGATCATGAAATAATCATTATCCAACGGGAGGTACCCAAGATCATATACAAAAAAGTAGGTGGTTCCTTTTTTCGTTGTATACAGGCTTGTGATATGATCAAAATCAAAACCTTTGTCCAGAAGCCTTGTTTTGGTAGTTCTGGTTTTGCCATCCCGTAACTCGAATTCATCAAGAATGCGGTAATTCCTACGGAGCCGGTTGTTGATATTTCTAACCAGATTTTTACTATCCTTATTCAGCTGGTTATTGTAGGCATTCCGGCAGTAGTCTGAGCAGAACTTTTTATCAATCCTGCCCTTAATAGCGGTTCCGCATTCCAGACAACTGCGTTCCTTCAAATCACTGCTTTTTAAAATTGAATTTTACTTCCCCTTCACTTCCGTCCTCCCCAAGGACCACATAAACATTCATTTCATTTTCCGATACCCTTTCAAACGTCATGTCTTCGAAATAAGCATGATTCTCCTCCAATTTCACCAACCTGAAGTCGACGCTTTCATCTTTTTGTTCCCAGCCACTAATATCGGCGTTAAAGTGTTTTAATTGTAGCAACAAGGTTTCACTTTCCTGGCGGATGTGGCCAAATTCGTAGAATTTCACATTGTCGTTTTCTATCAGTTTGAATACAAACATCATCGAGCCTCCCATGGGCTTGGTCCAGACCTCTTCCGTAATCCCCCCGAATGCTTCTCCGGTCCAGGAGCCTTGTATCCATGCCATCTGCTGCAGTTCAGCCGGAGGCGGATTTTCACCGGCAGGAAGTTTCAGGGTGTGCTGTGCCATATTATAAGCGGGCAACAATATCCAAAGGAAAAGGATCATTTTCATATGGCAGAAATTAAAAGATACAAATTATACCAACAACTCATTTGACCTCCATGGCCGGTCAAAGATGAAAACCTCACTAATTTACGAAATCGGAATTCCTTACATCCTCTTATTCCTGTAGGATGATCGCCTGAACGCCAAGTTCCCGGTATAAGGCATTGTAAGCGGACATTTCCGTATCCACGATGGCATCCCGTTCCTTTCGGAATCCTTCCCAAACTTCCAGTAAATCACTTAATCTCTCACTGGCTCCTTCTGTTACGGTGGGCATTGCGGAATCTACGTACTCCTTTAAATTCATTAATTCCGCATTCAGCTGGTTGTTATGATTGATGACATCCTGAAAAGTTTTTTGCTGAGGTTGAATGAGCTTTTTTTCCCAGGTATCTATTCTGCGTATGAGGGATTTACCCAAAGACAACAGGGAATCGGCCTTTTCCCTATTTTTTAACAACTCGGCGTAATTTTCAAGTTGCGTCTTTGCGGATCGCATTTCTGTTACCCCCTCATGTATATCACTAAGAGTAGATTCTATCTGTCCCAGCACTTCCATTTGCTTCATATATGCTTCCGGTGTTCCCTTAATTGAAGGATTGGAAAGAATATTGACTTCACTTTCCGAGGTAATCCCATCAAGGGTCAATCGCAGCTGATAAGTTCCGGGCGCAACTCTTGATCCTTCGTAATTCCCGTAGACAAAGACATTTTTAACTGCCGGGAGCGATTCTTTGCGAAAATCCCAGGTAAAGCGGTTATACCCTTTCTTGGAAGGCAGGGATTTCGGTTTGGAAGGACCCCCAGGCCAGGATTTAAAGTCTTTTTCAACTTTATTGGTATAGGTTCGCAACAATTTACCATTGGAAAGCACCTGAAGTTTCAGATCCAGACTATCAGCATCCTTGTCCAGATAATAGTCCATGGTAACTCCCTCCCTCGGATTCTCACCAAGTCCGGTTACCGGTTCATCCGGGCGTCCCCCGAACAAACGATAGGTGTCCTTCGGCTTATAAAGAGCTACGGGCTGTTTCGGAGAAAGACCTTGCTGGAGAACCCCGAGATCATCCAGGATCCAAAAAGAACGCCCGGCGGTAGCGGCCACCAGGTCATTGTCATGAACGATCAGGTCATTGATGGGTACCAGAGGCAGGTTCAATTGGAAAGGCTGCCAGTTTTGCCCCTGGTCAAAGGATATATAAAGCCCGGTTTCAGTACCTGCATATAAAAGACCTTTTCTTGTCGGATCTTCCCTGACCACCCTGGCAAAGGTGTGGGTTCCATCTATACCACTGACGATTCCGGTCCATGTTTTGCCATAATCTGTCGTTCTGAAGATGTAGGACTGCAGATCCATAAATTTATACCGCATGATCACGGCGTAGGCGGTTGCCGGGTCATGGGGAGATACCTCAATACTGTTCACAATGCCTTCTTTAAGATCCGGTGGCGTTACATTTTCCCAGTTCTTCCCGCCATCTTTGGTCAGGTGGATCAGACCATCATCACTTCCGGCCCAGAGCACCCCTTCTTCATGGGGCGATTCTGCAAGGTACATCAGGGTATTGTAGTTCTCACCCCCTGCGGCTTCATTGGTATATGGCCCGCCGCCCGGTCCCTGATGGGTCTTATCATTCCTTGTGAGGTCCGGACTGATCACCTCCCACGCAATACCGCCGTCGCTTGTCTTAAACACCACGTTTCCGGCATGATAAATCACTTTTCGGTTATGGGAGGAGCTAATGATAGGAGCATTCCAGTTGAAGCGGTATTTAAAATTTTCCGGAGCATTCCCGAGGGCAAGCTCCGGGTACTGCTTGATTTGCTTCGTTTCCCGGGTGGTACGATCCCATATTTCAATGATTCCCTGGTAACAGCCCCCGAAAACGGTTTCCGGATTTTCCGGATCAAAAGCCAGGTAGGCGCTTTCACAACCTGCGACGGAATACCAGTCTTTCCAGTCGATCCCCTGCTTGTTTGTGCGGCTGGCAATCGCTATCGAGGAGTTATCCTGCTGACCGGCATATACATTGTAAGGTACCTGATTGTCAGTTATTACCCGGTAAAACTGTGCCGTCGGCTGATTTTCCTGAGTACTCCAGGATGCGCCACCGTTGTTGGAGATATTGGCACCGCCGTCGTTGGAATTGATCATGACTGAGTTGTCAGAGGGATGAATCCACAAATCATGGTTGTCACCATGAGGCACAGCAAGGGGTTGAAAGCTCTTACCTCCATCGATCGATTTGGTCATCGGGGCATTGAGGACATATACAAGGTTTTCATCCTGGGTATCGGCAAATATTTCCATATAGTACCAGGAACGGCTGATGTTGATGCGATCCTTATTTACAAGAGTCCATTTTTTCCCTGCATCATCCGAGCGGTATACGCCTCCTTTTTCACCCTCTGCCTCAATAACAGCAAATACGCGTTCCGGATTCGCGCGGGAAACCGAAATCCCTGATTTCCCGAAGGCTTCAGGTAAGCCTTCCTTGAGTTTTTCCCAGGTATCACCCCCGTCGGTTGATTTATGCAGCCCTGACTGAGGACCTCCTGATTCGATCGTCCAGGGAAAGCGCTGGTGCTGCCACATAGCAGCATATAATATCAATGGGTTTTTCATATCCATAGACAAAGAGGAGGCTCCCGTGGTATTGTTCACAAACAGGATCTTTTCCCAACTTTGACCGCCATTTACTGACCTGTAAATTCCCCGGTCTTCAGAAGGTCCGTACTGTGCTCCCTGAGCTGCCACATATAGAATCTCGGGGTTGGTAGGATGAATGATAACATCCGAAATATGCCTGGTATTTTCGAGACCCATGTGCTTCCAGGTTTTCCCGGCATCGGTGGATTTATATACCCCGTCTCCCATGGAAGTCATTACCCCCCGGGCCGCATGCTCTCCCATTCCGGCAATTACCAGGTTGGGATCTTGTTCCGAGACGGCCAGGTCACCCACTGTGCCAGTTTTAAAAAAAGTGTCGGAGCAATTTTTCCATGTTATTCCATCGTCCGTGGTTTTCCAGATCCCGCCACCGGTCGTGCCCATATAATAGGTCATAGGTTGTCCTACCACCCCGGTGGACGTGACACTTCGACCTCCCCTGAAAGGCCCGATATTACGCCATTTCAATCCGTGAAAAGTGGAGTCTTGAATCAACACTGGAGGTTCCGTTGTTTTTTTATTGCGTTTTTGGGAAGATGCGTCCCAGGAAAGAAAAAGTACTGCGATACATAGTAACTGAATGAATTTCATAGGGTATTGAAGAGTTAATTTTATTAATAAATGGTCTTAAATTAAGCAGTTATAAGTGTAGCGCTGTCATGGCATCTATTATTTGAAACGCTTATAGATGGTATCAATCTCATTTTTAGACATGACCCCCAGGTAGACGATAAGACCATACCTTAATTTTAAAGGATTTTTTTCAGAAATGACCAACGGCTCCCGGCCCGGAAAAGGAATATTTTGCATGCTGTCGTCTGATCGGAGTATCCAGTTTTCCGTATCGCCTCTTTCGCCGGGAAATGACATCAGAACCATCCCTGCTTCTCCCTTATTTTTTGCCAGGCTTCCCGAAATATCCATCCAGCGGCCAGCCGAAACGGGGTTTTCCGCAGGCATGACCTGTACCCCATCAGAAACAAATTGGATATCATCCGGTAGTTTCATCCGCACTGAAAAACCGCCATAGCCCTTATCATCTCTTGATCCTCCCAAAGACAATCCGGCTTCGAGAGCAAGATAGCTGCTTTCAAACAGCAGCACCCGGTAATGATCCTGGGCCGGATAAATGGAAACGGTGGTTGACTCTTTCAAAAAAGGAGCTTCCAGTCCATCCTCATCCTTCCATGCGGGAGAGGTCCACAGCGTTTCCATCATCAATTGCAAGGCTCCGTTTTTAATGTCTTTATGGGATACGTTCACTACATCCCATTGGATGTCCCTGCACTCCCAGGCATCGCCTATCTGCACATCATGAATCAGCACCTGGTGCCAGGCCCAGAAAATACCCCGGTGGTGCAAGTGGTCCTCAGGAAAATCCTCAGTGAGCATGTTTCCATCCAGTCCATAAAGCGGATGTATATAGTGCGCTCTCGGATACCGGCCATCCAGGGAATTGGTTACACGCCGGTAATAAAGGACGTTCTGTTCCCCTTCCCGTACCAGAATGCCATGTTCATCCCTTTCAAGGGACAGGTTCTGACCGTTTATAAGGATCGGAAAGCCCGCAAGAACTATCAGGAAGATAATACTTCTCATAGGATGATATTCAGTGTTCCTGGAATCACTTCTCCACGGCAGCGAATACCATCTGACGGAATTTCCATCCGGTGGTGTCTTTTATTTCTCCCTGAACCTGTTTAAACAATAAGCCGATAATCTGCTCCTTGGGAGCCGCGAAATATTGGGTATTAAAATACCCGCCCCAATCAAAGGTGCCTTCACTGCCTTCACCGCCCATTCCTTCTCCTTTCTCATTGACAACGCCAAAGGCGAGACCGTAATCCTTCGGCCCGTCTGCCCATATACTTCCTATCTGATTGGACATGATGCTTTGAACGGTGGTAGGGCTTAGGAGTCGTACGCCGTTCATCGTTCCCTCATTGAGGTACATTTGAAGAAAGGTTGCATAATCCTTTACGGTACTCGACAATCCCGCCCCTCCTGAAAAAAAGGTCTTGGCTCCTTTGACAGGATAATCAGGATCGTAAAAAGTCTCCGGATATTTTGTCCATGCATCCCCTGTTTTCTGTTGTACGGAGACCAGTCTGTCCGCTTTTTCCTCCGGCAGATAAAACCAGGTATCCTTCATTCCAAGAGGATCAAAAATCCGTGTTTTCAGGAATATATCGAAAGGCATACCTGAAATAACCTCAATAAAATATCCCAGCACATCCAGCCCTTCACTATAGGTAAAGGCTGCTCCCGGGTCATGATGCAAAGGAAGTTCTGCCAGTTTTTTTACACTCTCCCCAATACGGATTTCGCGGGTGGTAAACAGGTCGGTGATTCCTGCCTTGTGATATATTTTCTTGAACTTTTCGTCTCCGTCGATCACCCCATAGCCTATGCCGGAGGTATGGGTTAGCAAATGACGGATGGTAATTTCCTTATCCGTTGCCTTTGACGTAAAACTGCTGTCCGCCTCGTTGAATGTATCGAGTAGTTGCGCTCCTTCAAATTCCGGAATGTACCTGGAAATGGGATCATCCAGTTGAAACCTGCCTTCTTCCCATAACATCATAACTGCCGTGGCTGTGATGGCTTTCGTTTGGGAGGCAATTCGAAAAATGGCGTCTTTTTTCATGGCCTTCCGGGAAGGATTATCTGCCATTCCATAGGCATTATGAAAAACTATTTTGCCATTCTTCGCGATGAGGGCTACAATTCCGGGAACTTCCCCCTCAGTGATCGATTTTTTAAGCATGGCATCTATTCGGGCAAGGCGTTCAGGAGAGAGGCCGACACTTTCAGGAGAAGATTCGGCCAAGGAGCCGGATATTTCCCGGGGCTGGGTCTGAGCATTGAGCAAGGCAGCTGACAAACAAAACAGAAGGGTGTACAATACGTTCATAACTAAGGGTTTAATTTTTCCCACCATCGCGTTCGGGATTTTCGGGTTTCGGCCAGAGCTGTTTTTCGCCGCTGCGCCTGTCCAATGGCAGTACAGCCTTTTCTCTGGAAGTTTTATCAGGATCTTCGCTGGCCATATACGCAAGGATGGCTGTTAAGATGGCATTATTCCGCACGTCGTCAAAGACGATTTTATCATAGGTATCCAAATTGGTGTGCCAGGTATAATTCCAATAATCCCAGCTGAGGGAGCTCAGGGAAAATGCCGGCACTCCAACGGCCAGAAAAGAAGCATAATCTGAGCCTCCTCTCCCGGGGCTGCCGGGAAAGGACGTTTCTATCTGGTCCGTGATCTCCTGCGGGACCACCTCCAACCAGCTCCCGAGATAATCATAGGCGTTTAGAAACCCTTGTCCTGAAATAGTGACCACACGGCCAGTCCCGTTATCCTGGTTAAAGACCGCCTGAATCCCGGCTACAATTTCCGGATGATCTTCAACATAGGCACGGGAACCGTTAAGACCCTGTTCCTCACTGCCCCAGTGACCTACTATAATGGTTCTTTTTGGGTTGGGATATACCTTTTTGAGGATGCGTGCCGCCTCCATCATCGTGAGGGTGCCGGTTCCGTTGTCAGTGGCCCCGGTGGCTCCGTCCCAGGAATCAAAGTGTGCGGAGAGTATGACATACTCATCGGGCAGCGAAGTTCCGGGAATGGTGGCAATGGTGTTGAATACCGGAACGGTCCCCAGGTCGCGGGAGGTAGCTACCACCCGTATCTTCGGTTCATCCCCATAGCTGACCATTCTGTAGAGCATTCCATAATCCTCCAGGGACAGATCGATCACGGGGATTTTTTTGGTGTTGGCCCCGAATATTTTATTTGCCCCGAAAGCGTCTGACCAGCGGCACTGAACAATTCCGGCGGCGCCGGCTTTTTCCAGGGCTTCATTGATTGTTTGGGAATTGTACCCTGAAAGAGAAATACGCTGATCCCAGGCTTTTAACACAGAATCGCGTGATGTTTTCATTTTTTCCAGGGAGGAGGGGGTGGCGAATTCTTCCCAGTTTTCATCCGGGCGTCCCGTCGGCTGGTTGATGGAAACCATCACAAATTTTCCCTTCACCGAAGGGAGCCATTTGGAGAAAGCCTCGGCATTCGAAACCTCAGGAAGAATAATAAGGCCTGCGGTAATCCCTTCTTTGGAAGTTCCCGGATTCCATGCAAGCTGCGTCCCATGAAGCGTGGCAACCCTTGGAGAAACCATGTCAATATGCGAAATGCCCCGTTCCCAGCCGCGCCATTTTCCCCATTCTTCATTTACCGCGGCAATTCCCCAGTTGCTGTAGGTGTCCACCGCCCATTCGTTGGCCCTGGTCATTTGCGGAGTGCCCACCAATCGCGGACCAATCACGTCGAGGAGTTCATGCGCAAGACGCTCCAGTTGTGAATTTTCGGTAGCTTCTTTCTGAATTTGAGACACCATGTCACTATCCTGTTGTCCGATTGCGGGCAGACAGCAGACAAAGAAGGCAAAAAGAAAAGGGCGTAGTATTTTAAACATCGACTTAATAGTAGTAATGCAATATATAAATTTAAAGGGCTTCGGTATAATTATCAGACCGTTTTTGTAGCGGGCACAAATATCGTCGGTAATCATTTATTTCTCATCCATTAAAAGATCGCAAACGACTACAAACGATAACAAACGAAAATAATTAGTTTCTAACCGGATTCTGCCAACAGGGGTATTTACGTTTGCATTGTCGGACACCGAGTTCCGATAGTATGAACTGTAAACCATTAAATCAGTAATTATGAACGCACTTAGAAACAAAGTACAGTTGATTGGCCATCTGGGGCAGGACCCCGAAGTAGTGACACTGGAAAGCGGCAGCAAACTTGCTAAATTCTCGATTGCAACCAATGAGAGCTATCGCAATGCCAAAGGGGAAAAGGTCGAAGACACACAGTGGCACAATATTGTGGCCTGGGGAAAAACGGCAGAAATCGTAGAGAGTTACCTGACCAGAGGTAAGGAAGTCGCTGTGGAGGGTAAGCTTATTCACAGGACGTATGAGACCAAGGAGGGTGAAAAACGATATGTTACGGAAATCAAGTGCAATGAGTTACTCATGTTGGGGAAATAGCGACCTGAATTCTCTGTAAATTGATCAGCTATAAGCCCTCCCTGAGAGGGCTTTTTTGTCGCTGACATCTCAGTATTTTTAATGTTTCTCTTCCCGGACGGTTAATTATGCAAGGAAGCAAAAGATATTACTACCTTGCTGAAAAAGCACTTTCGGAGCATTCAGGATATCTCAAAAACACAGTATATGCACTATATCACGGCGATAATAACTTCTGTAATATGGTTATCTTTAATGCAGAATATCACTTTGTCACCAGCGTCTATGTTACACCACATTCATGAGGAAAGTGATGCCCGCGAGAGCACCCTTTCTTTTCTGGCGCTGGGCGATAGTTATACGATTGGGGAAAGTGTGCCGTACCATATGAATTTCCCATCCCAGTTATCAGATGCCCTGCAGAAGAACCATCAACTGGAAATTGATCTGGAGATCGTGGCAACTACCGGCTGGAGAACCGATGAGTTGATCGGTGCGTTGGAAAGTTTTCCTGAAAAGGCATCCTATGATCTGGTTACCCTGCTGATCGGAGTCAATAATCAGTACCAGGATAAACCCTTCAGGCAATATAAAAAGGAGTTTCATAAATTGCTTTTGAGGGCCATTGCGCTTGCCGGGGCCGATAAAACAAAAGTATTTGTCATTTCGATTCCGGATTATGCCTTCACTCCGTTTGCAAAACCAGCCTCACGTCCCCGCATCTCCAGGGAGATTGACAGGTATAATCAATTTGCCATGAAAACCGCTGAAGCCAATGGGGTTAAATTTATTTCTGTGACCGGGATCACCCGCAAGGGACTGGAGCAACCGGAATTGGTGGCAGGTGACGGCTTGCATCCTTCAGGTGCCGCATATTCATTATTTGTGAAAGAGATCATGCCCGTGGTCGAGGCTCAATGGCGGGAGTAAGCGCCCTAACTTCTAGAAGAGCACATACGCTCCACCGGAAGTAGTCATAAGGACCAGGGCACCGGAAAGGAGTAGCAGATCATAATGCCATCCATAGCCTTCAGTGGCATAAAACCCCGTATGCCAAACAAAGAGTTTCTTATAAATGGCACCCAGCATCGTAATTATAATGATAGCCGCACCCCATTGCAGAAAAATACCAAATGCGATGGAAACCGCCGCTGCCACTTCCAGAATTCCCAGGATCCGGGTAAACGAAGGAGGCATCCCGATACGCTTACCGCGTCCCGCGGGGTCTTGAACATGACTCTTGCCACTGGAGAAAAATATGACTGCGATTATCCCTCTGAGGATAAGTAAGGATGCACTTGTAATGATGGCGGGGTCAGGTATCATGCAATTGGCTATACAGCATTAAAAGGTACCATAATCTTCCGGGATTAACCTACCTAAGACCAAAGTTATTTTGACGCCGCCAGCTCAAGAGGATAGCTGTCGGATGATTCATACCCGTGCTCCGCACCTCGTCGATGAAGCGCGCTGTTGGCCTATTTTCTTTTGACATCCCTGAACTTAGAGCTACCTTGTTTCGTACCTGCTTTGCTATCTCCCCCATTTGATGTTAGAGCAATTGATTATGAAGGTCGCAACTACAATATACATCGCTTTCCTGCTGAGTCTGGCTCCTGCAATCACCTCTTTTGGCCAGGAGGGTTACAATACGCCCGAGGATGTATCATTTTTTATACTGCAAGCCTGGGAAGACGCGGTTCTGGAACAGCAATTAAAGATATCGGAAGAAGAAGATCAGCATGACTTCTGGGAAGATCAGAAGAATTTTGAAATGGCTTTGAAAAAAAACAATTATAAGGATTACAAATTATATCTGTACGCCAAATGCGAGGCCTATGCCGCCCATGAGGCACAGTGCTCCGACCGCTGTAAACATGGCAGTCATTTTGTCCGGCAGGCTGCTTTTTATGCGCGGTATCGCGGGAAAGTACAGGCTTTGTCCTCCGAAGTTCCTGCGACGGTCGCAAAAATTGCGGGCGTAGTACAGTAGAAAATAATCAATATCGGATGGTGGGAGGCCGATCTCCGTTTGTTGTAAACCGTCCGTCAGCTTATAATATCTCCGTTTGTTGGCTTCTCGCTGTCAGGGCTGAGAAAGGTCACTCCTCCGTCAGCATCTGAGCTCATCAGGATCATTCCCTGACTTACAACTCCCCGAAGTTCGCGGGGCGCTAGATTGATCAGCACTGTGACTTTTCTGCCAATAATTTCTTCAGGGGCGTAACTTTCCGCAATCCCAGACACAATGGTTCTTACGTCCAGCCCGGTGTCAATCTTCAGGACGAGCAACTTTTTGGCCTTTGGCATTTTTTCAGCCCCAACAATGGTTCCTACCCGAAGATCCAACCTGGAGAAATCTTCAAAATTTATGGTTTCTTTTTGTGTCATGAGGGCTCGGTTTTCCGCTGCATTTGTTTTTTTTGTTGCCAGTAATTTATCCAGTTGGCGCTGTATTTCTTCGTCCTCTATCTTTCTGAACAAGAGAATGGGCTCACCGATTCGATGACCAGAAGGGATCAGCTTCTCACGTGATGCAACCTCCTTCCATGCAGCAATGGAGGGCCTGTCTTGGTTTTCCCTTTCGGAATAGCCAAGCATGGCAGTGAGTTTTGCTGCGGTAAAAGGAAGAAAGGGTTCGCACAATACCGCAAGGCCGCCGGTAATCTGCAGGGCAATGTACATGATGGTCTTTACCCGGTCCTCGTCCTGCCGAATTACCTTCCATGGCTCAGCATCCGCCAGGTATTTATTTCCCAGTCTTGCAAGGTTCATTACCTCTTGTCCTGCCTCCCTGAACCGGTACCGTTCTATTGATTCTGAAATACGTTGGGGAAATTCCCTCAATGAAGAAAGCACTGCGGTATCTTCCGGATAGTATCCTGCAGGCTCCGGGATGACCCCATCATAATATTTATGCGTAAGTACCATGACGCGATTTATAAAATTTCCGAATATGGCAAGGAGCTCATTATTATTCCGGGCCTGAAAATCTTTCCAGGTAAAATCGTTATCCTTCGTTTCCGGAGCGTTGGCTGTAAGGGTATAACGCAGCACATCCTGCATCTCAGGGAACTCCTGCAAATATTCGTGGAGCCATACCGCCCAGTTCTTTGAGGTTGAAAGTTTGTTACCTTCGAGATTAAGGAACTCGTTGGCCGGCACATTCTCCGGCAGAATGAATTCCCCGTGCGCCCTAAGCATACACGGAAATATTATGCAATGAAATACGATGTTGTCCTTTCCGATAAAATGAACGAGACGTGTATCGGGAGATTTCCAATAGTCTTCCCAGTTTTTTCCTTCTCTTTCCGCCCACTCGATCGTCGAGGAAATATAGCCAATAGGGGCATCAAACCAAACATATAATACTTTGCCTTCCCCACCTTCTACCGGTACTGGTATTCCCCAATCCAGATCGCGGGTCACGGCCCGGGGTTTCAGGCCATCGTCAATCCATGACTTGCATTGTCCGTATACATTGGGTTTCCAATCTGTCTTGTGATCTTCAAGGATCCATTTTTTAAGAAAGTCTTCATAACGGTCAAGGGGCAGGAACCAATGCCTTGTTTTTTTCAGGGAGGGAACAGTTCCTGTCAGCGTAGATTTAGGTTGGATGAGGTCAGTGGCGTTCAGTGAAGATCCGCAATTTTCACATTGATCTCCATAAGCCTCTTCGAACCCACATTTAGGGCAGATTCCGGTAACATAGCGGTCAGCCAGGAACTGTCCGGCTTCACCGTCATAAAGTTGCTCCGTAACCTCTTCAAGAAAATCGCCCTGCTTATATAATTTTTTAAAAAAAGCAGACGCCGTTTCATGATGGACCGGTGCCGAGGTTCTCGAATAATTGTCAAAAGAAATTCCAAATTCTGCAAAAGAACTTTTTATCAGGGCATGATATTTATCAATGAGCTCTGTGGGAGAAATGCCTTCTTTTTTTGCTTTCATTGGGATGGCCACTCCATGCTCGTCACTGCCACAGATAAAGGCTACATCGTTACCGGTGAGTCTGAGGTATCTCGCGTAGATATCCGCGGGCACATAAACACCAGCAAGATGGCCGATGTGTATCGGCCCGTTGGTATATGGCAGGGCAGCCGTAATAGTATATCTGAATGGTGCAGGTTCCGGCTGATTAGCAGAAGGCGGAGGCTGAGACATCAAAAATGAGATTAGGGCACAAAAATAGCCATTTTTCAGGCCCCGGGATGTATCGAATTAAAAGAAAGCCCCTGGCCTCCGGAATACCACAAATAATAAGGGTCTCCGGGGACCGGGGGCAATGCTGTTAGCAACAATGGCGATTTAGGCGACCATGATGGATTTGGACATTTTCTTGTCCGAAACCTGGATCCTGTAAATATACTTTCCTGAAGAAAGTT
>JBGTMS010000094.1:0-2220 GCA_041743425.1 Zeaxanthinibacter sp.
TGTATGTAAATCGGTGAATCCTTCACTGAACTCAATTTCCTCACCTGCCATTTTCAGTGAACGATACGTTCTTTTTCCCGCCTGTTTAATTTCCGCAGGAAGGGCATCATAACTGATGCTTAAAAACCAATTGACACGCGCCCTTTCAAGCTCCAAAAAACCGGATGCACTTTCTTCATTCAATAGAGATACGTTCACATTATTAACAGGCCCGAAGATCCAGATCAGCATATCAAAAAAATGGATGCCTATATTTGTTGCTATCCCTCCGGCCTTAGCATTATCTCCTTTCCAGCTGGACTGATACCAGTTCCCCCGTGAAGTGATATAGTCCAGGTCTATTTCGTACTTTTTGTCCTTTGGTCCATTTTGAATTTTATCGCGCAGCGCGATGATCGTAGGATGTAACCTGAGTTGAAGTATTGTAAAAACTTTCTTACCTGTTTCGCTCTCGATCTCCTTCAATGCTTCAAGATTCCAGGGATTGAGTACCAGCGGTTTTTCACAAATGGCGTTTGCGCCGGATCTGAGGGCAAACCGGATGTGGGAATCGTGAAGGTAATTAGGTGAGCAAATGGACATGTAATCCACTTTTTCACCCCTTCTTTTGAGCTTATCGAGATGTCGGTCGAATCTTTCAAACTCAGTAAAGAAATCGGCGTTTGGGAAGTATGAATCAAGGATACCCACATTGTCATGCTTATCTCATGCGGCGACAAGATTATTCCCTGTTTCCTTAATGGCTTTGAAGTGTCGCGGTGCGATAAATCCAGCCGCGCCGATTAATGCAAAATTTTTCATGTTTCAATCTTTATGAACTACTCAACAAGCAGTCCTCATTCGCCGGCCTGGTTATGTTAAAGAACCACAACCTTATAGCCTGGACACAATCCCGTTTTGGAGTCTGTACCGTTCTTTACTCTCCTCACAGATTGCAAGTCCATCTTTGTCAAAGATCAGTTTCTGCCCAAATTCACTCATCCACCCAACCTGTCTCGCCGGATTGCCGATAACCAGTGCATAGTCCGGAACCGTCTTCGTTACGACTGCCCCGGCGCCGATAAAAGCAAAACGCCCAATATCATGGCCGCAAACAATTGTAGCATTGGCTCCGATCGTTGCTCCTTTTTTTACAAGTGTTTTCGCGTATTGGTTCTTCCGGTTAACTGCACTCCGGGGATTTATAACGTTTGTAAAAACCATAGAAGGTCCCAGGAATACATCATCTTCACATTGAACACCTGTGTAGATCGAAACATTATTTTGAACCTTGACATTACTACCCAGAACAACTTCCGGTGAGATCACTACATTTTGGCCAATGTTACAGTTTTCTCCGATTGTACAGTTCGGCATGATGTGAGAGAAATGCCAGATCTTGGTGCCTTTTCCAATGGCCGAGCCTTCATCAATGACGGCTGAGGGATGTGCATAATATTCATTACCATCTGCCATCGTTAGAAGAATTTAATAATGGTATCGGTGATGTGTTTTAACTGATCCTGTTTCATCTCTGTATGTATCGGAAGTGAAATTACAGTTTTCGAAAGCTTTTCCGTAACGGGAAATGAGCCCTCCACAACACCTGGTTGAAAATAAGCTTTTTGCAGATGAAGCGGAACTGGATAATAAATCATAGTCGGTATCCCGTGGGCTGCCAGATGATCCTTAAGACGATCTCTTCTACCCTCAGCAATCTTCAACGTATATTGATGATAACCATGCGTCGAGTTAGGCGAGCGTTCAGGGATTTCAAGACCTGTCACTCCCTTAAGTTTTGAATCATAAAACGCAGCGACTTCATTTCTCTTCCGGGTGTATTCATCCAGATATTTAAGCTTAACTTTCAAAACTGCTGCCTGTAGGGTATCGAGCCTGCTGTTCACTCCCACCACGTCATGATGGTATTTAATCTTCTGCCCGTGATTAGCAATCATCCTGATTCTTTCGGCCAGACTGGCATCATTGGTAAAGATTGCGCCTCCATCCCCAAAGCATCCCAGATTCTTGGATGGGAAGAACGAAGTGACACCGATAGTTCCCATGGTGCCGGCTTTTTGTTTCACGCCATTTGAAAACACATAATCGGCACTCAACGCCTGGGCCGCGTCCTCGATAACTTTAAGCTTGTACCGGGAGGCTATTTCCAGTATGGGCTCCATATCCGCACATTGTCCGAAAAGATGCACTGCAATAACCGCCCTGACTTTATCGGCCTTT
>JBGTMS010000095.1:0-38201 GCA_041743425.1 Zeaxanthinibacter sp.
ATTATCAATCCGGATACCTGCGAGAGAGGGATATTAGCAACCTGCTCTCATGATGAAGACGCTGATTGCAGGTTCATCTTATTCCTCAAAATTAAGTTCTGAAGTATGCGTAAGCTAACAGCCTGGTTCCATATTCTGACATCATGGTATCAGACCCGTAGACCAGTGATATAATCAACCGGGAAGGTGTTCATGTGCAGGTGGTAAGAATGCAATTACAGCTGGTAGTATGGGATTGAAGGCTTGGATGTCACATAGAAGTAACCTGGGGTATTAACCCTGATATGCGGAAGGGGATATGCCGTAAAGTTCTCTGAAGCATTTGGCAAAATAGGAAAGATTATTAAAGCCAACTTTATAGGCCACTTGCGTTACACTATCTGCTTTCTGAGATAGCAATTGGGCAGCCCTTTTCAGGCGAAAATTCCTCAAGACTTCACCGGGTGCTTCATTGGTAAGTGCTTTTAGTTTTCGGTGGAGCTGAGATTTGCTCATAGCGAGCTCAGTTTGCATTTGGGGGACACCAAAATCAGCCTGCGAGAAATTTGTTTCCAATAGGTCCAAAACCTGTACCAAAAAATTTTGATCAACGGAATTGACAGTGATTTTCTTAGGATCCACCTTCATTTCCCTATTTGAAAAAAGTTCCCTTAATTGCCGCCTCTGATCTATGAGATTCCTGGTGCGGACGAGCAGTTCCTTGGGATCAAAGGGTTTGGTAAGATAGTCATCGGCCCCGGTTTCCAGTCCTTCCAACTTGTTGTCCTTCCCCGCTCTGGCGGTAAGCATGATGACCGGGATATGGCTGGTGAGTACTTCTGTTTTTAACTTTTTGCAGAGTTCTATTCCATCCATTTTTGGCATCATCAGATCGGTTATGATGAGGTCAGGTGTTTCTTCCATGGCCTTTCTCAGGCCGTCAACTCCATTTAGTGCCTCCTTTACTTTAAAAAATGCTATTAATTGGGAGCGTATAAAAGTGCGCATATCAGCATTATCCTCAATCAATAAAACCGTGGGCAATAATCTGCTATCAGAATGGACCATTGTAAATGGCTTTTTTGAACCGGTGTCAAGAGGCTCGTGTATCTCCGGGACCGTCTCCGGCAACCTCGTCCTGATTTCCTGCATGGGGAGATCGACTGTAAACAGGGTGCCGGCTCCCTCTTCACTGCTCACCTCAATGGTGCCCCCCATAAGTTGAACCAAATCCTTTGAAAGGGATAATCCAATTCCGGTACCTCCTTTTTCACGGGTATTGCTATTATCGGCTTGATAAAAGCGATCAAAAATTAAAGGGAGTTGTTCTGCCGGAATACCCTTTCCGGTATCAGAAACAAGCATATGAAGTACCGAATCATCATAAGTAGCAGTACAAGTGATCTGAGCCATGTCTGTACTGAATTTAAAGGAGTTGCCAAGCAGGTTGTACACTATGTTCTCCAGTTTGTCCCGATCAAATGAAACCCAAAGTACCCTTGTTGGAATCTCAACGCGGTAATCCATACGCCTTTGGGCAGCATGCGAATTGAACGATGAGGCGGCGGCCCTTAAACACTGGTAGATATCCCCTTCAGTAGGTGCCAGCTGTAATTTACCTTCATCTATTTTTGAAAGATCCAATAATTGATTGACCATCTGCAGGAGTCGGTTGGCATTGCGCCGGATCATTCTAATCGTTTCCAGGCTTAATTTTTCATCCAGGTTCTTTTCAAGCTGCTCCACAGGACCTTTAATCAGGGTCAGTGGCGTCCTGAATTCATGTGAGATATTGGCAAAAAAAGTGGATTTGGCCTTATCGAGTTCAAGGAGTTTTTCTGCCTGTATTTTTAGCTGATTGGCCTGATGCTGAACTTCGGAAGTTCTCACTCCTATGAGACGTTCGAGAGCCTCATTTTGTTGTCGGAGTCTGTGGGAGCGCCATTTGATGATTGCCCAGAGGAAACTACCAAAAAACAACAGATATATCAGATAAGCCCACCAGGTGCGATACCAGGGAGGTACAACTGTAAAGTCAAATGAGTCCGGCCCGCTCACCTGCCCATAAACGTCCTTGCTCCTAACTAAAAACCGATAGGTCCCTTCCGTAAGATTGGTATATTCCTTGCCTGTTTCATGGCTCCAATCAGACCAATCTGTATCGAATCCATTAAGCATATACTGGTAGCTATTACCGTTGAAATTTTCAAAGACCGGAGTGGCGAACTCGAAACGGATTCCGGAATTGGGATACTGAAATTGATGCCGCACGTCGGTCGTACGGATACCAGCGAAAAGCAGAGAATTCTGAGCGGTGAATACTTTTCTGATAAAAGCCTTGGGAGCCTCTGTATTCAGTGATTCATCCCCCAATGAATAACTAACGAGTCCTTCCCCCCCAAGCCATAAGAAATCAGCTCCATCCCAATATACCTTGTTGTTCTCTTTAAAACGCCAGTCCTGAAGTATCTCAACGGAATAATTGGGAGAAGAGGTATCCCGATAGGCAGACAACCTGTAAGAATCGCCTGAGTGGGGAAAGGATGCCAAAAGTAAGTGATTCCCATTGTCCTGAGATGCAAGAGGATATAAGCCAGTCGCTTTAATATTCAGTACACTGTCCAACTCCGAAGTAGGGATAAACTGGTTTTTACCGGAATCATATCTTATGACAGGGGGCAACTTTTCAATTTTGGAGGTCACAAATAATTTACCATGGACTATAAATACCTTATGCCATCCATCAGACAAGCCGTGGGTGTTATCATAGTGCTCGATATGTGAGGGGGTCAGCGGAAATTTTCCTTGATCAAATTCAATTTTTATAACCCCATCCAACCGGGTGCCCAACCAAAGAGTGCCGTCCTCAGTTTCGGCAAGCGAGATGGCCTCTTCATTGATATTATCAATAGAGGTCTCATTGTTCCACTGGCCTTCCGAAAGATAGAGGGAAGCCAAACCTTCTTTGTGAGCAAGGAAGACTCTGTTTGGATCCCATAGAGATCGCAACACCGTCACTCCCTTATAATTATTGATCCTGATCGTGTCCTGCTTTGAAATCTGGTAGGTTCCGTTGTCACTAAGTACGATTAACGATTGTTCTGTCGACAACAAGGCAGTACAACCTGCATTGAGCGCAGCTATCCTTTTAAACGGTGAAGGCTTGCGGTTATCTGATGCAGCCTGCTCAAAAAGGCCATGAAAAGTGCCCACATACAAACTACCATCGTATCTGGCAACCGCGTCTATACTACCCTCCAAACCATCCTTGTCGTCAAAGAAGGTATAGCTTTTCATTAGTTCCACATAGGAAATACCTCGTTGCATCGATAGCCACAGATTGTTACGGTTGTCCAGGCACAGACCATATACCTCATCATTTAAGAGGCCGTTTTCCTTTGTGAGAGTGTACAAAAATCTGCCCTTCCCATCCATAAAGATCACCCCTCCGGTGAGTGTGGCAAAAGCATAGGTGCCATCCGGCATATTCAGACCATTATACAATCGATGCTTTACAAGGTAGGCGTCGACTTCATTCTCAAATTTGGTGACGGATTTGCCATCATATATGTAGAGTCCGTTCTCCCGGGTACCTAGTAGGGTGGTCTGATTTTGATAAGGCAAGGCTGCATAAACACGCAGCTCTTTAAATATTTCCCCGCCCGGGATGAGCTGCAAACTGTTATTCTTCAGCTGGAATAACCCTTGGTCATAAATCCTGAACAAGATATCATCCCTCACCTGAAACCCTGTATGGATGTTCCCAGGGCCGGTAACCGTCCTGAAGCGCTCATTTTCCCATATATATACGGTACTCCCTCCGCGGAACACGACAGCATCTCCTTGGGTAAACACATTCCAAACACTGGCGGTGAGGGGGTAAGCCTCTGGGATAATGTCTTTCAATGAGTGAAATTGTAAACCCCCTAGTGAGTCCGGTTCCAGAAATCCAAGCTCCCGGTCGGCGCCAACCCATTTGACATTGTTTTTATCGACGGTCACCGTACGGACGGCATTCAGGTCTTCCAGGGTTATCAAACACCAGTTTTCACCATCAAATTCCAGTACCCCATTGCCGTTACTGACATAAATAAAACCATTGAGATCCCTGTTTACTGACCAATTTTGCATATGGCCAGGGTACTCACCCGGTTCGTAATTTCTAATGTAGGGATGGCCGCGTCCCTCCGTTATCGCGTCAGCTTGCGCATGTAAAAACGAGGTGAAAAAGAATGCGGAAATGAAAAGAAATCGTTTCATCGCCAACGGATTAGATATACAATATACTGTAATTTAATATATGGATTTGACCTCAATGTTATACAGACACCAGTCACTTTAGCTAGAACATACGTCCCAAATAGTAATACAATAGCCTCAAAACCGTAGTTCTGAAGGATTTTTAAGAGGAAGGTCCCGATTATAGCCGGAACTGATGACAGGCTGAGTGCTGCAATTTGCCGGAATGAGTATCCATACGGCGGGGAAATTTACCATTTGGTGGGATTCACAACAAACTACGTATGGTTCGCAACATAAATTTAGATAGCCCTTAAACCCGTTGTACATTTACAAAGTAATTAAGAATAAGTGTTTTACCCCAAATCTAACCTTGATCTTATTTATGCAAGTGTTGCCCCAAACAACCACTTAACCAGCATACGCTTTTCCGGTATAACCGGACCAAATCTTGAAAGACCTACAAAACAAATAAAGCCCGGAACGCCAATTCCGGGCTTTTTTTATTTCCCCTTCCGAAATTCCACTCCTGAAAGCTTAGGGCGTAGTTTTCAACTGCTATATGCGTATAAAACCGAAAGCACTTCCGGGGAATCGTGACAGTTTTAATTAAATGAGCTGTATAAGTTGCACTTGAACCGCACAAAACCAATTGACTGATTTATTCTGTCTTTGCCTTTTTTCAGAGGTACTTTTTATACTTTATATCCAACGGCAAATGAAGTCGCATGTCAACCTGAGAGAAATGGACTATATCAGAGGCAGCTGAAGAACTGTTGATCATATGGAAAGCGTATCCCGGCAAGAAATCCCCTTAACAGAACTTCTGTCAAGGTTTGTATTTGATCAACACAGACTGTAAAAGGAAGGGCTCTTCACTCAGGAATTCAATCTAATCGTGCCTCTGCCCATAGTGCTTCATTTAAGCTTGGAGTGTAGTTGAACCGGGAAATCAATCCCTTCATATTTTTCACAACATACCACCTGAAATTCACAACAAAAATTTAGTAAAGTGAAAGAACCGCCATAGATTTACATGGTAATTGAGTTACAGTGTTGGTCCCAAATCTTACCCTGAACTTAATTTAAAGTGCTGCTCCCAAATCGGCACTAACCAATAAAATGCTATAGTCACCCAATAAATTCAATTCTTACAATCCTACTTATCAAAAAAAACCCGGCAACAAGCCAGGTTTTTTTTATAGTGTTAATCCAGGAATTAAAAGGAATAATTCAGTCCCAGCGTCCAGTAGGTCTGTAATTCGTTATCTACATTATCAAAGGTAGTGCCGGTTTCATTCAGGGTATTTATGGCGTAATTCAAAGCTTCCTGCTTATTGCTTCTCAATCCGAAATCGAAACCAACCCCAAGGACCTTCCATAAAGTATAGCCAAAAGAATTGGTCCAGGTCCAGTTGCTGAGGTCACTACTTTTATAGCTTTGGAACAAAGAAAGGTTGGTTTTAAAGTTGATTGCACCGATCTTTTTTGTGTAATCTGCCAGTATTTTGGCCCCCAGAGAAGATTCAAAAATAGCATCTTCCTTACTGAAGACAAAATTATAATTCAATGGATGTATGACCACAACCAAATCTGTGATCGGCGTCCAGGTGGCACCCACCCCCAAATCGAGATAGCCCGGATCATTAAAGTTATCAAGGATGGCGGTGCGGTATTCCCCCAATGCTGAAGCAGCAAATTTTTCGGTGATTTTCCTCCCGTACAGGGAGGTAAGATTGAATACATCAGTCGCAACTCTGAAATCGTCATTATCAGTGAGATCATCCTTATCGTCCAGTTTTACCCAATTCAGATTGACATTCCCCGCGTTCCTCCAGAAATACTTCTCCTGATTGAGGTTGGCAAAGGCATTCACTGTAAAGCCGATATTTCCGGCGGAATTATTTGGAATTCCCTGTGAATACCAGTTATTAAATGAGGAAATGCTTCCGCCAATGGTTCCGAAGGCGCCTTTTTTCCATCCGGGAAGCGCATCAATCTGTGCCTGTAAGGCATCTGCCCTGCTCTGAATGGCTGTTATGGAATCATTTTTTGCTGCTTTTGCCGCTTTCAGTTCATCTTCTGTTTGTCCGAACACACTTGAAGAAATGGCAATCGTTGCCAAAGTCAGGAAAAAAAATTTCATATTCAATAAGTGTAATATTTGCGTTATAAACAATAATTTCGTTGCATTGTTAACAAAGATATAGGGTTTTCAACATTATTTAAACTTGTAAAGCGGGACTGAGGAACAGGCTTCCCCATACATGATACTTCCGGCTACTTTTCGCAATTCGAAGGCGGCTTTGAGGTAGGCGCTCAAGGGTACTGGTTTCTTGCTACACCCCTTTATAATTACGGGCTTCCCTGTATATTCAGTAAGATCAAGCTTCTCCAGTATCTGTTGGTATAAAATTGTTTCCAGATCCTGCAGAGAGCCGGCTACAACCTGTCTGGCGAAAGGCTGCAATCGTGTACTTATTAACATATATGCCCATGCCGGGACAATTGCGTCGGTTGAACAAGATATGGCAACGAAAGCCCCCTGGTAATTCTGCCATGGATGCAGTTCCACAAAGTTTCTAAACTCCTTTTCCCTTAAGACCATCTCCTCGTGAAGCCAGTCTTTTATATCCAGATGCATCCGGACCCCATCAGGATAATATTCCTCAAGATCAAATGTGATCAACTTACTTTGGGATACGCGATTGATGATTTCCTCTGTCATAGATGCATTATAAGTCCAATCCCCGGGAATCCGCTGCAGGTCAGAATCCGGGTAGATGATATTTGAAATCGTTTCAGAGTAATCCCAGTTCCAGTTTTGCTTCTTCACTCATCAGATCCTGAGTCCAGGGCGGATCAAAAGTGATTTCAACCTCCGCAGTATGGACTTTGTCAAGAGATTTAACTTTCTCTTCCACCTCAACAGGAAGCGTTTCGGCTACCGGGCAGTTGGGAGACGTCAGAGTCATCAGAATTTTTACATCATTATCCTCGTTGACATAGACATCATAAATCAATCCCAATTCATAAATGTCCACCGGGATTTCCGGATCATAAATGGTCTTTAGTACTTTAACAATCATTTCTCCCAATTCCTGAGTATCTGCAATGGATGTATCTTCTTTCATCATCATACTATTTAAATTAAGCACTTCATGAGGTTTGTTTTTTGCCCGGTGGCGACTCTTAAAAATCACCCGAGTTGTGTCTGATAGGCTACGGCATATAATTTTAATTGCTTAATCATATTCACAAGTCCGTTCGCTCTGGTTGGGGAAAGATGTTCCTTAAGTCCGATCCTATCTATAAATCCGGTATTTGCCTCTATGATATCTCCCGGCTTCTGATTGCTGAAAACGCGTATCAGGATCGCTATAATACCTTTTGTAATAATTGCATCACTATCCGCGGTAAAAACTAGTTTTTCATCCTCGAGTTCCGCATGTACCCAAACCTTACTCTGGCAACCCTTAATTAAATTATCCTCGGTCTTAAATTTTCCATTGATCAATGGCAATGATTTACCCAACTCGATCATATACTCATAGCGTTGCATCCAATCTTCAAAAATTGAAAATTCATCGACAATCTCATCCTGGATTTCTTCTATGCTCATAGCCTGCTTTTATACAAAAATACGATAACTAATAGTGGCATTCAATATACAATGGAATTTAGCTTGGCCTTTGTCCCTGAAAGTTGTAGCTCAGTTAGTTCCTTACCGGCTGCTCCTGGAATACTCTTATTGCTGCTTTAGCGAATCACCGGTCCGTAATGGTGCCAAAATCTGGAATCTTGCATTTTCAGGAGAGCATATCCTGAGCTTTTTGAACCCCCGCAACCAGTACATCCACCTCAGACCTTGTATTGTAAAAGCTAAAACTGGCACGAACCGTTCCTGGGATATTAAAAAAATCCATCACGGGTTGCGCACAATGATGACCTGTTCTTACAGCGATCCCGAGTTTGTCCAAAATGGTGCCGACATCATAAGGATGGATGTTCTTGAGGTTAAATGAAACTACGGAAGTCTTTTCCCTGGCTGTCCCATATATCTTTAAACCATCTATGGCCATCAATTGCCTTGTGGCATAGGCAAGAAGCTCATTTTCATAACGGGCGATATTCGGAAACCCGATTGCGTTTAAGTAGTCCACTGCACTTCCGAAAGCAATACCGCCACAAATGTTGGGGGTACCGGCTTCAAATTTATGAGGCAGGTCTGCATAGGTTGTTTTTTCAAAAGTCACCTCCTTGATCATCTCCCCTCCGCCCTGATAGGGAGGAAGTCTGTTGAGCCATTCTTCTTTACCATACAGAATTCCTACCCCGGTAGGCCCACACATCTTATGGGCGGAAACAGTATAGAAATCGACATCCAGTGCCTGTACATCTGCCTTTAAATGAGGTGCTGCCTGAGCGCCATCTATCAATACCGCAGCACCAGCACGATGCGCTTCCGCTATGATCTCACTGATCGGATTGATCGTTCCGAGGGCATTTGAGACATGGTTGCAAAAAACCAGCCTTGTCTTTTCAGTAAGTAATTTTCGATACTCATCCATCCGCAGTTCTCCCTGCTCGCTCATGGGGATCACTTTCAATAAAGCTCCGGTCCGCTCGCAGAGCATCTGCCATGGCACTATATTGGAATGATGTTCCATCGCGGATACGAGAATTTCCTCGCCCGGCCTGAGAATTGAGGTAAATCCATGAGCCACCAGATTGATGGCGTGAGTGGTTCCCGAGGTAAAGATCATCTCATGGGAATGCACGGCATTCAGATGCTTCTGAATGGTTTTACGCGCGGCTTCATAGGCGTCAGTTGCTTCCTGGGAAAGGGCATGAACCCCCCTGTGAATATTCGCATTGTAGCGGTGGTAATAATCTACAATAACATCTATTACCTGCTGAGGTGTCTGAGAAGTTGCCGCGTTATCAAGGTATACGAGGGGATGTCCGTTCACTTTCCTGCTTAAGATCGGAAAATCCTTCCGGAGGCTTGCGACATCCAATGTGGTTGCTGTCATCATTTCCGTGAAATTATTAAAGTTGCCTTCCCTTGCGAAGTCATCTTCTTTGTTTCGATTTGTAGGCATTTCAATGGATATTTGCTTCCGGTGAGGAGCTCAGAGCACAGCCGTTCAGCCTAGAGATCAAACCCCAGACTAACATTCAGTTTATCCGCTACCAATTTGTTGATCCTGGTCTTCAATTCCGGAATTCGGACACTTTCCAACACGTTGTTTGCGAAAGCATACATCAACAGCGCGGCAGCTTCTTTTTTAGGAATTCCCCTAGATTGTAGATAGAACAAGGCATCCGCATCCAGCTGCCCTATTGTGCACCCGTGAGAACATTTTACGTCATCAGCAAAAATCTCAAGCTGCGGCTTGGTATTGATGGTGGCCTGGTCACTGATCAGGATATTGTTATTCTGCTGAAAGGCATTTGTTTTTTGAGCGAGTTTTTCCACCACAATCTTCCCGTTAAAAACTCCGGTTGATCGTTCGCCATAAATGCCCTTGTAATCCTGGTGGCTCTCGCAGTTAGGCGTAGTGTGGTGCACCAGGGTATGATGGTCTACATGTTCTTTTTCGCCCAGAATGGTCACGCCCTTCAGGGTTGAATCTATATACTCCCCGTCCTGATAAAAATTGAGGTTGTTTCTCGTCAATTTTCCCCCAAACGAAAACGTATGCACCTTGGCAACACTGTGGTCTTTTTGTGAAATATAGGTATTGTCTATCAGGGAAGCGCTTTGGGCATTGTTCTGCACCTTGTAATAATCTACAATGGCATTCTTGGCGGCAAATATTTCAGTCACAGAATTCGTAAGCACCTCATTTGTAGTAAGACTTTGATGGCGTTCTATTACCTGTAGTTCCGCATTCTCTTCCACCACAATCAGATTGCGGGGCTGAAGCATTAGACTGGCCTCGTTACCGGTTGCCAGATGCAGAATTTCCACCGGCTTCTTTGGTATGGCGTGCTTGGGAATATAGATGTAAGCGCCCTCTCTGCTGAATGCCGTATTAAGGGTGGTGAGCGATTCTTCGCGGGAGGCAATTTTATTGAAGTACACATCAATCACCTGCCTGTACATAGGCTTAGTGAGAGCGGAACTCATCAGGCAAATATCTACCCCTTCATGGGTGGTTTCGGAAAGATAAGAACTGTAGATCCCATCAATGAATACGATTTTGTAGGTATCTATCTCATGAAGGAAGTATTTCTTGACATCCCTGTATTCCAGTGTATTTTCTTCCTTGGGAAAAATGCTGAAGTCTACCTTTACCAGGCTATTCAGCGAAGTGTATTTCCAGGCCTCCTGCTTTTTGGTCGGGAAGCCCTTGTTCTCGAAATTCTTAATAGCCTCAGAACGAATATCATGCACCGGATGGTCTACATCAATATTGTTTTCAAAGGCCAGAAAAGAAGAAACTAATTTATCTTTTAAATCCATGATGTGCCTAATCTGCAGCTTATATAAATGAGATGGTGTCTAACGTGAAACCGCTTCATTTTTAAGCCAATCATATCCTTTTTCCTCAAGTTCGTGGGCAAGTTCTTTGTTGCCCGATTTTACAATCCTTCCTTCATGCAGCACGTGGACGTAATCCGGAATAATATATTCCAGCAAACGCTGATAATGTGTAATCAGAATGACAGCGTTGTTCTTGCTTCTGAGTTTATTCACCCCATGTGCCACTATTCTCAGCGCATCAATGTCCAGACCGGAATCGGTTTCATCGAGAATGGCCAGTTTGGGTTCCAGCATGGCCATCTGAAATATCTCGTTTCGCTTCTTCTCCCCTCCCGAAAAGCCTTCATTCAGTGACCGGGATAAAAACCTTCGGTCAATATCGAGCAGGCTCGATTTTTCCCGAATCATTTTTAACATGGTATTTGCAGGCATATCTCCTTCGCCCCTGGCCTTCCTGGATTCGTTGATGGCGGTCTTCATAAAATTGGTGACCGATACTCCGGGGATTTCCACAGGATATTGAAAGGAAAGAAATATGCCTTTATGTGCCCTGACCTCTGGGGCTACCTCGTTCAGGTCTTCTCCTTCAAAAAATATCTGCCCTTCCGTGATCTCAAATTCTTCTTTCCCTGCGATCACTGAAGCCAGCGTGCTTTTACCGGAGCCATTCGGCCCCATAATCGCATGAACCTCTCCGGCATTAACTTCCAGATTGATGCCATTCAGGATGACATTACCCTCAACCCCTGCATGCAGGTTCTTAATTTTCAGCATTTTCTTTTCGTTTAAAATTTGATGCTCCCGTTAGCTCCTTCTCTCTTTCCAAAACTCCTATTTTACATAATTACCTTTCCAGCGATTTTTTAACATCCAAACCCACTGAATCATTTACATTCCCAAAATAAATCGGGGGTTGTGAATACTCCGCCATTTTAGCCAACGGATCCTTCCAGGCTTATCTCAAGAAGTTTTTGCGCTTCTACGGCAAATTCCATTGGTAGTTTGTTCAACACTTCCTTGCTAAATCCATTTACAATGAGGGCAATCGCTTTTTCAGTCGGTATGCCCCGCTGGTTACAGTAAAATATCTGATCCTCTCCAATCTTGCTTGTGGTGGCTTCATGCTCTATCTGGGCCGATTTATTCCTGACTTCTATGTATGGGAAGGTGTGTGCTCCGCACTCATTGCCCATCAGCAGCGAATCACACTGAGAAAAATTTCTCGCATTTTCAGCCCTGCTATTCACCTGAACCAGGCCCCTGTAACTATTTTGTGATTTTCCGGCGGAAATTCCTTTTGAGATGATCGTGCTTTTCGTGTTTTTGCCTAAATGCACCATCTTGGTTCCGGTGTCAGCCTGCTGGTGATTGTTTGTCACGGCGATGGAATAGAATTCACCGATGGAATGATCCCCTTTCAGAATACAGGATGGATATTTCCATGTGATTGCTGAACCTGTTTCTACTTGTGTCCAGGAAATCTTGGCATTTTTTTCGCAAATACCCCTTTTTGTTACAAAATTGAAGACGCCGCCCTTGCCTTCCCGGTCTCCCGGATACCAGTTTTGGACGGTGGAATATTTAATTTCGGCATTATCCAGCGAGATTAATTCCACTACAGCCGCATGCAATTGGTTCTCATCTCTCGAAGGGGCCGTGCAACCTTCCAGGTAGCTGACATAACTTCCTTCATCGGCAATGACCAGAGTTCTTTCAAACTGCCCAGTTCCTGCCTGGTTGATTCTGAAATACGTAGAAAGTTCCATCGGACATCTCACTCCCTTGGGAATATAGCAGAAGGAACCGTCTGAAAAAACAGCTGAGTTGAGCGCTGCATAAAAATTATCTCTTTGAGGGACAACGGTTCCGAGATACTTCCGCACCAGTTCCGGGTGCGTCCTTATGGCTTCCGAGATAGAGCAGAAAATAATCCCCTTTTCCCCTAGCGTTTTCCGGAAGGTTGTCGCCACGGACACAGAATCCATAACAATATCAACGGCCACGCCGGCCAGCTTTTTCTGCTCATCGAGCGATATGCCAAGCTTTTTAAAAGTGTCCAGCAATTCAGGATCCACCTCGTCAAGGTTGCTGTATTTAGGTTTCTTATTAGGCGCGGAGTAGTAGGAGATATTTTGAAAATCGGGTTTTTTATACCGGATGTTGGCCCACTCGGGCTCTTTCATCTCCTGCCAGGCCCTGTATGATTCCAACCGCCAATCAGTCATCCATTGAGGTTCCTCTTTCTTTCTGGAAATAGCAACAACAATTTCTTCACTCAATCCCTTGGGAAATGTATCCGATTCAATGTCCGTATAGAAGCCGTACTCGTACTCCTTATTTTCCAACTCCTTTTTTAACTCTTCTTCCGTATATGCCATCCTCATTATTTCCACCATCCGGCGGAGGAATTTAAACAGTTAAACATATTCCTTTTTCACAGAAACTTATGTGACCCGATAGGTAACTTTCAAGCCAGGGGCCCTTGGGACTTATAATGAGAAACTTTCCCCGCAACCGCAAGTGCGCTGCGCATTGGGATTATTAAAAACAAATCCCTTTCCGTTAAGTCCGCCTGAATACTCTAAAATCGTCCCGGCCAGATAAAGAAAACTCTTTTTATCCACGATGATACGAACGGAATTATCTTCGAATACCCTGTCCGACTCCGCCATTTTATTGTCGAATTTAAGCTCATAAGACAATCCACTGCATCCCCCGCTCTTCACCCCGACCCGAACGTAATCCCGGTTGGCATCATAGCCTTCATCTGTCATGAGACTGATAACGCGCTGCTTCGCTGTTTCCGAAACCTGTATCATTTCTTTATATCTATCGTTTAAAGTACTTACAAATATACTATATACGTAGGGTATTACCTCATTTACTAACATTTATATAACGCATGGAACCATAGTCGGTCTCTATGATCAAAAGCCGAGAAGTCAGATGGTATCGCAGGAAACCGCATAACAGGAGCCTCATCAGGACCTAAGCAAAAGAAGCGCGTATCGCGGGAGGAATAGTTTTTTTACGAGGGAATTCATAGGGAATCGCAATGCAGGGGCCCCGGGGGTCAGTTGACTTTTATCAGGATCAGGTCAGATTTACCCTTATTTCCCACCATGGGAAAGTCGTTACTTCCTGATTCTCCGACCATAATAATACCACCATCATGGCTTTCAATGGCGTCAAAACCAAAGTCAAGCCCGGAACCTCCGAACGTCTGTTGCCAGAGTAATTTGCCGTTCGAATCGGCAAGGAGAACCCAAATGTCATTCTGACCGGCATTCTTTAAAAGATCTCCGTCAATACTTCTGGTATTTCCGGAAACTATGAAATTTTGCTCCCAAAGCGGATTTACACTCCGCGCAGCATCAAATTTAACCCCACCGTAGCCCGACTGCCACAGCAGCTGTCCGGCATCGTCTATCTTGATAACCCATATATCAGATTCTCCATTATTCTCGAGGACGTCTGTATCTGAACTGTAGGTATTCCCGGTAATCAGATATGAGCCATCGGCCGTATTTGAAATGCCGTAGGCTATATCAATACCGGAGCCTCCGAAAGTATGTTCCCAAATGAGTTCTCCTGCAGGATCGAGCCTGATCACCCAGAAATCATAACTTCCTTTGGTCAGGGATATATCTGCATCATCACTTTCACTGAATCCGGTCAATACATAACCGCCGTCAGCGGCGAGTGCCACAGCATGTGCCCTGTCATTATTAGTGCCGCCGAAATACCGTCGCCATTCCAAATTTCCCAGGGCATCCAGTTTGGTTCCCCAAAACTCTCCAACCCCGTGCCGGGTAAGAGAATTCCCTTTGGTATCATCTCCTTCTCCACGGGAAGCCACCACATCGAGAAATCCAACAAAGAAAAAACCGCCATCGACCGTCTGAACCAAATCATAGGAGTGGTCATGCCCGGCGTAGCCGAAACTCCTTTCCCATTCAATAGTCCCTGCGGCATCGAGTTTCAGAATCCAGTTATCATGAAATCCTTCATTGTTGCTGCCGTCGCCATCACTGCTCATGGCATAACCCACAATGGCATAGCCTCCGTCTGATGTCTGTATAACCGACTGCCCACGATCATCCTTGCTGCCTCCGAAAGTCTTGCTCCATTGAACATCCCCATCATCCGTAAGCTTCAGCAACCAATAATCATTCACAGGGTTGGTTTTATCGGTAATATCGCCTGTAAGGCTGTTGGTATATCCCAAAACCGCATATCCGCCGTCAGAGGTCCTGATGACCGACTGACCCGTATCAAAACCTTCCCCGCCATAATTCCGTATCCAATCGACCTTTCCTTCAAATTCTGAATGCTCAAGCAGCACCCCGGGCGAATGCAGCCCATCCTCTGAACAAGAAATGGCCATAATACCGGAAAGCAATAGATATCTCCAGATTTTCATATCAGGGATTTGTTTTAGCCAGCACAAAAAGGCCGGATCCGATATCACTCACAATCATCTTCCCGCTTTCAAAATAAGGGTAAACACTCCATGCTCCGGTAAATGAAGCGGTATTATTGCCGGGCTGCGTATCAAAAAAAGCATTTTCAGTAATTGTTTGACCGGAAATCTCTGAAATGTCCATTACCCTTAGTCCTGCACTGTAATTAGCCAGGTAAAATTCATTTCCCAAAACATATCCGTTATGGTCAATGGCCGTAGTCGCTCCAAAATACGTGGTCAGGGTTATGGGATTTACCAAATCAGAAAGATCAAATACCAGGGTCCTGGAATTGAAACCGAAATTAATTTCATCTCCTTCATCCCCGATCAGGAGGTAGCGATGGTCTTCAGTAACCCATCCCTGGTGGGTGTATGCTATATTGCCGTACTGGAAAGAAGAAATAAATACAGGAGTTGCCTTGTCAGTAACATCAATCAGCACTACCTGTGTTTCATTGGATCCGATCAGAATCTCACGTCCGGTATAGGTGGTATCCGGACCGTTGTAGGTAATGACTTGGGCATCATGTGTGTAGCCTCTTAATCCAAAGCCTCCCGCAGCAATCGGATTAAGCGGATCCTGAATATTGACAAAATGAACCCCGCCATTGAAAGCGTCATCCCTGGCAGTTCCCACGGCATAAGCGAAGCCATTGGCAGGATTGATTACAATATTATGACAATTTCCAAAGCCTGTGTATCTGGCATCGGCATCAAAAGTCGCCGGAGCGTTGGTTACAGATCTGAGTTTGGTAAGATCAAAAACCTGCATCCCGTGACCGGTCGCCTCAGAGACAATGAAGGCATAATCCTGATACACCTTGATGTCCCTCCAGGAACTGTTGGTGGTCGCCGTAGGCAGTTTTCCCAAATAGGTAATATTGCCCGTTTCTGTGATATCGACAAATGCCGTTCCGTTATCCAGGCCGATCAGTGCGTATTCCCTGTCTGTCACCGGATCCTGCCATCCCCAGATGTCATTGGCCGATGATGCCTTCAACAGGCCGAGGGGAAGGTGCCCCAACATATCCAATCCGAGACACGGATACGTTGCGGCCATTCCATCTTCACATGGCGTAAAGAACTCAGGAATGGAGTCGCCCGGATCGGGAATTTCTCCACCGCGGTCTATTGGATCCCCATTGGAGGAATCCCCCTTGGAACATCCAAGAACAAACAGAACGGCCAGGGCTAAAATTCCTGTTTTTAGCATAGCAGCTTTTTTTAATATTTATTCTTTTTCAGGTTAAAGATACATTTTAAATCCGCTGCTGCTTATTTTTGCCGGATGTTTGAAGATAAGAACACGGAAGGTACGACCCTGGAGGAATTGGGGGAATTTGCGCTGATTCAGCACCTTACAAGAAATTTTCACGTAAATCACGCATCTACCGTCAAGGCAGTGGGGGATGACGCGGCTGTACTACATTTTAAGAAAGGTCAGGTGCTGATTTCCACCGATCTTCTGATCGAAGGGGTTCATTTTGACCTCAGTTACATGCCTTTAAAACATCTTGGATACAAGGCCGTCGTTGTGAATGTAAGTGACTTGTGTGCCATGAACGCAACCGCTACACAAATCCTGGTATCCCTTGCGGTTTCCAACCGATTTACACTACAGGCTTTGGAAGCCCTTTACGAAGGAATAGAACTTGCCGCTGCCCACTATAATCTGGACCTGGTAGGTGGTGACACAACTTCATCCACCAGGGGAATGCTGCTTAATATAACCGCCGTTGGCCATGCCGCAGAAAAGGACATTGTATATAGAAGCGGTGCCAGAGCCAATGACCTGCTGGTAGTGACAGGTGACCTTGGAGCGGCCTATATGGGGCTCCAGGTACTGGAGCGTGAAAAAGAAGTTTTTAAAGTGAATCCCAACAGCCAACCTGATCTTTCCGGCTACACGTATCTGGTGGAACGCCAACTGAAACCTGAGGCCAGAAGGGATGTGGTGGAACTTTTAGCAAAAATGGAGCTTAAGCCTACCTCCATGATTGATATCAGTGATGGTCTTTCTTCAGAAATTTTGCATCTGTGTAAAGCGAGTGGGGTCGGATGCCATTTGTATGAAGAAAAAATCCCTATGGATCCAACCGTAATAACTGCCTGTGAGGAATTTCAGCTGGATCATACCACGGTTGCGCTGAGCGGCGGGGAAGAATATGAGCTTTTGTTTACTATTGATCAAAAAGAATTCCCGAAAATAAAGGGCAATCCAAATCTAACTGTCGTGGGGCACATGACGGAAGAACAAGACGCATTCTTAATTTCCAGGAATAACTTTAAAATTCCAATAACCGCTCAGGGCTGGAATTCATTTGCCAAGCATAATTAAGCTACCTGCTGAGAAGCACGGTGCCTCTTTTGGAATACATTTTCCAGTGTCTTGTTGATGTCCTGTAATTCGGGTGTCAATAAAGATAAATTTCCGCTGACGTCTGTTGTCACTTGCTTTCCACAATGAACACATTTGTATTCTTTGATGTGTAATGTCACTTTCTTTGAGACGGAGTAGTGGTGCCCAAAAATATTACAAAATATTTTTTTCATGAGGTAGGTTTTAGTTGCATTGACAAGGTTTGGGAACCGATAAATGCGGGTTAAAATTTGGGATAAATTGTTTCAAGTTGTTTAAGGAAATACCTTAGTTAATCAACGGCATTGACCTGTTATTTATTTGATATCTGTTCATTATTCGGGTAGATTTTCGATGAATGACATTTTATTCGATGAAAAGCAGATTTTATCAGACAAAACACCGGTGAAACCCAGAGATAAATTCACCTATCTTTCCGGCCAACTGCGACTATGCAAACCAACCGCGTCATACTGGTTACCGCCTTTGGCTTATTCTCACTTTTTTTCGGAGCGGGAAATTTGATTCTGCCCCCTTATCTGGGCTATATTTCCGGGAGACACTGGTGGCTGGTACTGATGGGATTTGGCGTTTCCGCTGTGGCCATTCCCATAATGGGTATTCTGGCGCATGCCCGTTTGCAAGGCACTCTATTTAATTTTGCGGAAAAAGTATCTCCAATATTCAGTGTAGGTTATTGTTGCCTTGTTTATGCCATCTCCATCTCATTACCATCACCACGAACGGCCGCTGTAACTCATGAAATGGCCATTGCCCCGTTTTTTGAAAGTCCGCCACTGCTAACAAGCACCATTTATTTCCTGTTGGTACTCCTCTGCGCACTGTACCGTTCAAAAGTGATAGATGTGACGGCCAAAATCCTTACTCCTGCCCTCATTATTATCCTGATACTCATTATTGGGATTTCAGTTTTTACGCTGCCGGCCTCTCTCAGCAGCAATCCTATATCAGGCCCCATAACCATGGGCATTCTGGAAGGGTACCAGACCTTTGACGCCATTGGTGCCGTAGTTGTGGGAGGAGTCATTATTATCTCTGTCGACCTAAAATTGCCGGGGGCGACTTACAGGGAGAAAAGGCAGCTCATTTCCGGGGCCGGCTGGATCGCCGGAGTAGCCTTATTCAGTATTTATGCCGGACTCATCCTTACTGGCGCAAAGATGGCCGGCAGGCTGGAGGAACCTGTCACCCGAATCTCCCTTCTCAACGAAATCAGCCAGATCACCCTTGGCCCAACTGCTCATTTGTTGCTGAGTATCCTGGTCAGTCTGGCGTGTTTTACAACCGCTGTTGGCATTGTTACCGGTACCTCGGACTTTTTCAAATCCCGTTTTTCAGATTCCCCTGTCGCATACAGAATGGCAGCCATCACCTCCTGTTTTCTCGGAATTCTCATAGGGCAATGGAATGTAGAGTATATCCTGGCGATTGCCGTGCCGGCATTGATGTTCATTTATCCGGTGACCATTGTGCTTATACTTCTGAATTTGCTCCCCAGGCGATTAGCCATCCCTGGAATTTTTCGATTCGTGGTGGCCACCGTACTACTTTTTAGTATTCCGGATTTCCTGGAAACCCTCGGGGTTGATATTTCAGCAAGTGGATTGAAGGACTATCTGCCTTTGAGCACTTTTAATTTAGGTTGGGTCCTGCCATCTGTAGCCGCTTTTTTTATAGGGGTAATGCTGTTTTCAAAGAGCTTGAGAAACGGTTAAGCAGATGAAACTGGATTTTTCTGTTCCCCAACCCTAAAAGCGAGGAAGAATCCTTTAATGATAGAACTGATAGAGAAATTTATTGCCCTTTAGGGTCATGGAAAGACAATTTTCGACCTAAAAAGCTTATCCATTATTCACGTTCAATATGGAAACATCCTGCGGTTAAATTACCAGGTGGATTTCTGACGCATTAAATCCTCAATTTCCTCCGCTTCAATTGGAATATTGCGCATCAGGTTAAAGGGCTCCCCTTTATCACGAATTACCACATTATCTTCTAATCGTATGCCCATCCCTTCGGCAGGAATATATATGCCAGGTTCTACCGTGAACACCATATTGGACTTCATAGGGGTCTTCAAGGCTCCATAGTCATGGGTGTCCAATCCGATATGGTGGCTCGTTCCATGCATAAAAAACCTTTTATAAGCCGGCCGGTCCTTATCCTCCTTTTGCACGTCTTCCTTATCTAAAAGGCCCAATCTCAGCAATTCTGAGGTCATGATCTTCCCCACTTCCTTATGGTACTCTTCCCAAAGCACTCCGGGTGCAAGCATCCTGGTAGCCTCGGTTTTCACGCGCAGCACCGATTCATATACTGCCCGTTGTCTTTCAGTAAATTTACCATCGACAGGAACCGTCCTTGTCATATCGCTGGAATAATTTGCATATTCTGCTGCAACATCCATCAGGATAAGTTCTCCCGCCATGCACTGGTTATTATTTTCCACATAGTGCAGTACATTGGCGTTGATCCCGGATGCGATGATAGGCGTATAAGCAAAACCCCTGGAACGGTTGCGTATAAACTCATGTACATATTCAGCCTCAAGTTCATACTCCCAAACTCCCGGCCGTACACATGCCAAAACTCTTCGGAAGCCTTTATCCGTAATGTCGCAGGCATGTTGCATGAGATCCAGTTCCTCCTTTTCCTTTACCCCCCGAAGTTCCTCCAGAATCGGATAGCTTTTCGCCACCTTATGAGCCGGAAATTCTCTCCGGCACTTAGCTATAAACCGATCCTCCCTTGTCTGAGTTTCCACCGACTGCCTGTAATGCTCGTTAGTATTAAAATAAATGGTCTCCGCCTCCGTCATCAGGTCAAAGAAAACCTTATCAAAATCTGTCAGCCAGCATACTGTGGAAATTCCTGAAACTTCCGTTGCTTCCTGCATGCTGAGCTTTTTTCCTTCCCAAACGGCAATATGATCATTCGTTTCCCTCACAAATAAAACTTCCCGGTTTTTCTTCTTTAGGGCATCGGGAAATAGCAAAAGGATACTTTCTTCCTGATCTATCCCGCTCAGGTAAAATATATCGGTGTGCTGGCGAAATGGCATGGTGCTGTCCGCGCTTACAGGATAAATATCATTGGAATTAAATACGGCAATACTTCTATCATCCATTCTACGCATGAATTTCTCCCTGTTCCTTTTGAAAAGGGCATTGCTGATCCGTTCGTATTTCATAGGGTTATGGCGTTTGTTCAAAAATAGCCAAATGTCCCTATATTCGGATATCCACTCCAAAAATCCTTAAGAAAACCCACGACAGCCCAACCCCTGACATTATTTTCAGGATATAAATACAATTCTTACATTCACCCCGATTGATAAATTTGATTATAATGCTAAAATATTTTTACCTCCTTCTTACCCTGGCCATGCCCTATTGTGTTTTTAGTCAGTTCCAGCCAACTTCTGCCACCAGGGTAACGGAATCCCTCCAGCGTAAAAAGGCAATGGAAGACGCCTCGCTCCTAAAACATTTGCCTGCTGTCAATATTGGGCCAACTATTATGAGCGGGCGCGTGTCCGACCTTGAGGTCAATCCATCGGACCCGACCGAATTTTATGTCGGATATGCATCGGGAGGCCTCTGGCATACCAGCAATAATGGCACCTCCTTTAGCCCCCTAATGGACGACGCTCCCACCCAGAACATCGGTGATATCGCGGTAGACTGGGCTTCAGGAACTATTTGGGCAGGCACCGGAGAAAATAATTCGTCGCGTTCCTCTTACGCAGGCATTGGAATCCTCAGGTCCCTTGATAAAGGGAAAACATGGGAAAATATGGGACTTCATGATTCTCATCACATCGGAGGCATCCTGATCAACCCTGACAATCCGGATGAGGTGGTTGTTGGAGCACTGGGACATTTATATTCGACCAATGAGGAACGTGGCATTTATAAAACCACTGATGGGGGGAAAACCTGGAAAAACACCCTGTTTGTAGACAATGCTACCGGAGTGATCGAGCTAGTGACTGTGCCCGGCCAATTCGACCAGCTTTTTGCCGCAACCTGGCAAAAAGACCGCAAGGGCTGGAATTTTGACGGAAGTGGTTCCGGGTCGGCCATTTACAGGAGCAGGGATGGGGGAGATACCTGGGAGAATATAACAATGGACAACAATGGTTTTCCCGTGGGAGAGGGAATCGGGCGTATCGGGCTTGCCGTATTTGATGCAAACACCGTCTACGCCCTGCTGGACAATCAAAACAGAAGGGATCCTGAAAAGGAAATCACCAAAAAAGCGGAGCTTGATAAGGATGATTTTGTAAAAATGTCTGCCGAGGAATTCCTCAAATTAGAAAATTCCGAGCTAAATGATTTTCTTAAGAAAAACGGCTTTCAGGAAAAATACAGGGCCGAAAATGTGAAGCAGATGGTGAGAAGCAAAACGGTGTTGCCCCGGGACCTGGCACACTATCTGGAAGATGCTAACTCCCTGCTTTTTGAGACGCCTGTTATTGGCGCAGAAGTCTATAGGAGCAATGACGGTGGAACCACATGGACAAAGATGAATCTCAATTACATAGACGACTTATACTATAGTTATGGATATTATTTTGGCGAAATCCGGGTAGACGCCTCCGATAAAAACAAGATCTATATTTGTGGAGTGCCTCTTTTAAAATCGGCGGATGGAGGTAAGGAATTTACCGCTCTTGCAAGTGAGAATGTACATGCGGATCATCAGGCCCTGTGGGTGAATCCTTCCCGGCCCGGACACCTCATCAACGGGAACGACGGGGGGCTGAACATGAGCTATGATGACGGAGCCCACTGGACCAAACTCAATTCGGTTTCAGTAGCCCAGTTTTATGCTATTGCAGTAGATCAGCAGGAGCCATACAACGTATATGGAGGTTTGCAGGATAATGGCGTGTGGATGGGGCCTCACAATGCGGGTCAGGATTCAAAATGGCACGCGAGCGGGCATCATCCGTGGAAGTCCATCCTTGGGGGTGACGGAATGCAGGTGCAGGTTGATAAACGCAATGCTGATATTGTCTATACCGGATTTCAGTTCGGAAACTATTACCGGCTTGATCTTGATAAGGATTCCAGTACCTATATCCAACCCAGACATGACTTGGGACAATCTCCATATCGATTTAACTGGCAAACACCCATTCTTTTATCCCCTCATAACCAGGACATTCTTTACATGGGAAGTAATGTACTTCACCGCTCCATGAATATGGGAGATGACTGGGAAGTACTCTCTGAGGACCTGACAAAAGGCGGCGTTAAAGGTAATGTCTCTTATGGTACACTTACCACGCTTTCTGAATCACCCTTAAAATTCGGATTGCTCTATACCGGTAGTGATGACGGGCTGATACACCTCAGCAGAGACGGAGGCGGCCGGTGGGAAGAAGTTGGTCAGCACCTCCCTTTACCTTCATCTAATAAAGCGCAGGCAACCCCCGGCGGACTCTGGGTAAGCAGGGTTGTTGCCTCTGCACACAAGAAGGAGCGCGTGTATGCCACGCTGAATGGATACCGGTGGGACGATTTTAATCCATATATTTTTATGAGCGATGATTTTGGTTCCAGCTGGACCGATTTAGCCGCGACGCTTCCAGCATCAGCGGTGAACGTACTGTTGGAAGATCCTTTAAATGAAAACCTGTTATATGCAGGAACAGACAATGGTCTTTATGTTAGCCTGACCCGGGGACAGTCCTGGGAAGTATTTCAGAACGGGGTGCCAAATGTAGCCATACATGACCTTGCCGTACAGCAAAAAGAGGGACACCTGGTAATAGGTACCCACGGACGGGGAATATACACGGCCACCATTTCACCGTTACAATCGCTTAATACAGAAATCATGGCCCGTGACCTATATCTGTTCAAGCCTGAAAAAATTGAGCATTCTGCTGATTGGGGAACTGCCGTGGATAGTTGGGAAAAACCTGAAACCCCTGGCCTGGACATAGTTTTTTATACAAAGGCTGCAGCATCTTACGAGGTGCAGGTAAAAACGGTGGATGGGATTATTGTAAGTGCAACAGAAGTGGTGGCTGATGCAGGTGTTAACATCGTATCCTTTGACCTGGCCTTTTCAAAAGGAGGCAAAATAGCATATCTGAAAAAGAACAAAAAAGAACTCCCGGAAGCAAAAGATGGAAAAACCTATCTGCCCGAAGGGGCTTATGTCTTTGAAATCTCCGGAAAGGGAACCAGAGAATCGGTAGCATTTGATATTTCACCCTCGGCAGATCAGGAATAACGTTTATATACGCTGTCTTAATTGGACTCCCCTCCGGCAATAGGTGCTTCCTGATGGATTAAGATCCGTACCGACCCGACAGTTGGTAACTTATGCCTTTGATGAAACGAATTCAATGGTCTTCACAGGCAATTGGGAACTATTGTCGACCAACGGTACATCCGGAGCCGGCAAAGAGTTCATTCGTGAATGTTACCGACTACCCGGTTGGTGGTTATTGGCGCAGCCGGTGTTCAGAATGAACCCATATCAGCGCTATATGTCTTTTCAAACTAGGGTAAAGGTTGCATCTGATAACTTTAAGAAGGCAAATCGAAAATTACAAGAGGTGCTGAAAAAGAGGAGCCAGAGTAAAGAACCAGTCTGACACCGGCTAAATAAGGTCAACCTGCTCCCGACACTTCAGGGGAGCCATTCTTTGCTTTCAGAGCGGTCGGTTAATTGCCTTAAATACAGAACAAGGATGTATCCGCCATGCTGAACTACATGGGGTTTTTAAAACTTCTATACGCTGTAATTCCGGAGAGGGCTAAAGCCGTTGGTTTAAGAATTAAAAAAATCGGGGGGATTTCATACGATTTAAGCGGGAGATAAGCTCGAAACGGAGAAAGAACTCATGGGTTCCAGAATTGTAGAAATTGAGTTCACTGATGGAATAATCATACGCATACCCAATGTTGAATTTGGGAGAAACCTGAAAAGCCACCAATCCACTTACCGAATCATCCCACCGGTAATTAACTCCAAGATTAAAGGATTCATTGAAGAGCATATTGGCTGATAAGTCCACCGAAAGCGGTGCCCCGGGAACTTCCTTGACGAAAAAGGAAGGTTTGAATTTTACAAAAGGGTTGACTTCAAAAACGTAACCGCCAATAATAAATATATGGATGCGTTCCAGGGCCTCAGAATCCTGAATATCGTCATAATGTGGATTTGTGAAGACATTTGGCGTGGCAACGCCAAAATAAGCATTGTCAGAATAATAAAATGCGCCTGCTCCAATGGAAGGCAATAGTTTGCCCCGAATGTTTTCCCTGAAGGCCTGGTCGTTCGCATCCTTCCGGATCCCTTTGCTCCAATCAAGGCTTAATATACGCATCCCCGCTTTTACACCAAGCGACAGTTTGTGTCCCCGTCGGTTGATGATCAGCTGGTGGGCGTAATTCCCATCCAGATACGTCTCTTCAGAAGGTCCTAACTCATCCTGAACAATTGAAATCCCGAGGCCGTCAAATAATCCGACAGGAGTGTCCATCCCAAAGGTGAGTGTCCGTGGAGCGCCTTCAATTCCTAACCATTGTTCCCGGACGAGGGTCAATAGCGTCAAATGACCTCTGGATCCCGCATATCCGGGATTTACAGTCATGGTGTTATACATATAGTGGGTCACCTGCGGATCCTGCTGACCATAAATAGCCCCCATTCCCAGCAGGAGCAGTGCCACCCAATGTTTTATGATTATATTGTTCATTCGTCTTTTGTTGCGCATCCTTCTCCGGATGCATTCTTCCCCTTCCATTAAATCAACGGGTGATATAAAGCCAACCTGATTGTCCTTTCCTGTCCGCTTCTCCTGATTCCAGAAGATAATAATAGGTGCCCACCGGTAATTTCCTGCTTCCCCCCACGGTGCCACTTCCATAGGATACTCCATCCCAATCATTCTTATAACTGTGTGCTTCAAACACCTTATTTCCCCACCGGTTAAATACCTGCACGTAATTGTTGGGATATTGTTCAATGCATTCTATATAAAAGACATCATTCGCGCCATCCCCGTTGGGTGAAAATTCATTGTAAACAGTCAAACAAGCGGACTGAGAAACTTCCGGGGTGACGGCTGACTGGTCATTTCCTACATTGATATCCACCTGATCCAGATAGATCAGCGTGGCGGTATTGGTATACTGCGCCTGGGCCGTTACTGTTACAGACATCTCCAGAGTGGCTGTAGCTCCGGCTTCCAGCCGGGGAATATCCCAGGTGGAGGTGTCTGAGGTATAGGTGCCAAGACTGGGGTTCGTACTTTCCAGAATGTAGCCCGCAGGCAGGATATCCTCAATGCCAACTGCTGAGGCGGCAGCCGAACCTAAATTTGTAACGCTAATGGTGAAGACCAAAACGTCCCCTTCAAAAGTCTGTGGCTTATCCACTGTTTTCAGAACCTCCAGGTCCACAGAGGGCGTACTGATGCGATGGGCGGCCTCATCATCCTCACTCTGGTCCCCGTCATCATTGGCGGGGGTAGAATCCGGGTCGAACTGGTCCGAGGTCATGATCTCGGCCAGGTTGGTGTATTCACCTGCCGTATTTGATGGCGCATTGACCGTAACATTGTAGCGCACCACTTGAGTACCAACCGTCAGTTCTGGAAAATTCCAACTAATGCTGTTTCCATTCACAACTCCCCCATTGCCCACGGAGATCAGAGTATAGCCCGAGGGAACTATATCTCTGATGCTAACATTGGTGGCAATTCCCGGGCCGATATTCGTGACAGAAAGTTCAAAAGTCACGACTTCCCCAATATTGGGAACAGCACCGGATATACCGACCAGTATTTTTGACAGGCTGAGGTCGGCCGGGACCAGGGTAATCTCTGCTCTGGCCTCGTCATCTTCCAACTGATTACCGGTACCATTCCCCGGGCTCGAATCCGGATCAAAATGGGTAGCCTGAGTGATCTGGGCCAAATTTATATATTCCCCGACGAGCTGTGCCGGCGGATTGACACGTACAGTAATGTTGAGGGAAACTGCGGTCCCTGTCGGCAGTGCCGGAAGGAGCCAAATTCCGTAAGATGGGTCATATGTGCCGGAGGTTGCGTTGCCTGAATCACTGATATAAGCATATCCTGAGGGCAGCACATCCTCAACAATGGTTCCGGCATTTGTATCAGAGGGTCCGTCATTCCCTACTGTCAATGTGAAGGTGACTGATTCGCCCACATTTGGGGTTGTATTATCTACTGCTTTTTGAAGGCTGAGATCTGAAGTTGGCATGACCACAACCGTCACTGAATCTGTAGCCTGACAATTATTGCCGTCTGTTCCGATAACAGTAAAGGTTGTGGTTACGAGAGGCATAACGGTATCTCCATCGGTAACACCCAGATCCCACATATAGCTGCTAGCCCCTGCCCCTGACAAAATTACAGCCTCTCCGGCCTGAATTAGCGTCCGGGATGCATTGGCAATCACCGGAGGCAAAGGGTTTTCTATTATTTGAACCGCGGTGCGTGTACTGCTAACACATCCGGTGATGATATCCCTGGCTTCGGCATAATAGGTGCCTGCTGTCGTCGGCTCACAGGTGACATCGTTACTATCAAGCAAGGTGCCTCCTGCAGGAGCATCATACCAGTCGGCCGTTTCCCCGGCATTGACCGTTACAGATATCCCCGGGATGGTTGAACCCTGGCAATAATATCTGTCACCGTCGCTGACAGGAGCATCCACTACCGGGCAACTACAATCGGGAGCTGAAACATTCAGAATCGTCTGGCAGCCCGTACTCAGATGGGTTGCGGTAACCTGTATCCCGGTTCCGGATGGAATCCCGCTTATCGTCCAGATTCCGCCTCCGGTGTCCGAAATGATGGCCGAAGGCACATCGGAAATTACAGCATCCCCAGCTGTGGACAGCGACATGGAATAAGTCAATAGGTCAGGGGCGCATGCCGCAGCTGCCGCAACCGTGATCGCCGGTAATGGGTTGACTGTAATGGTAATGCTATCGGTATTGGTGCATCCGTTGCCGTCTGTACCGGTCACTGTATAAGTAGTTGTTGTTGCAGGAGTAAAGGGTACACCATCGGTAACCCCGTTATCCCAGCTGTAGGCTGTGGCTCCTGAACCTGTCAGCGTTACCGACTCTCCCTGGCAAACCTGTATAGCGGTGGCATTTGCCGTAATGCTTGGCAGGGGATTCACAGTAATCGTGATCGTATCAGTATTGGCGCATCCGTTACCGTCAGTACCAGTTACAGTATAAGTCGCTGTACCCGCTGGAGTAAAGGCCACCCCGTCGGTAATTCCATTGTCCCAGTTGTACGTCAAAGCTCCAGAACCAGAAAGAGTCACTTGTTGGCCCTGGCAAACCTCCGTATCGGTAGCGTTGGCGTTAACTAAAGGAAGTGGATTCACCGTAATGGTAATCGTATCGGTATCTGTACATCCGTTACCATCTGTACCGGTTACGGTATAAGTCGTCGTGTTCGCTGGAGTAAAGGCCACCCCGTCAGTGACCCCGTTGTCCCAACTGTAAGAGGCTGCTCCCGAACCGGTCAGAGTTACTGTCTCTCCCTGGCAGATCTCAATAGCTGTACAGCTGGCGTTTACCACTGGTAAGGGGTATACTGTAATGGTGATGGTGTCTGTATTGATACATCCGTTGCCATCTGTACCTGTTACAATATAAGTCGATGTTGTTGGTGGAGTAAAGGCCACTCCGTCAATGACGCCGTTGTCCCAACTATATGTCGAGGCCCCGGAACCGCTTAAAGTCACTGCCTCTCCCATACAAACCTCTATAGCTGTAGTATTTGCTGTGACTGCAGGCAATGGGTGCACTGTGATGGTAATGCTATCCGTATTGATACATCCGTTACCATCAGTACCGGTCACGGTATAAGTCGTTGTTGTTGCAGGGGTAAAGGCAGCCCCGTCAGTGACCCCATTGTCCCAGTTGTAAGACACCGCTCCCGAACCCGTCAGTATAACTGCCTGGCCCTGGCAGATTTCCATGGCAGAGGTATTCCCAATTACCAGTGGCAGAGGATTCACAGTAATGGTAATGGTATCGGAACTGCTGCATCCGTTACCATCTGTGCCGGTCACCGTATATATCGTTGTTGATGAAGGTATAAAAGCCACTCCGTTAGTGACGCCGTTGTCCCAGCTGTAAGACACCGCTCCTGAAGCGGTTAGTGTCACGGGTTGTCCCTGGCAGACTTCGGCGGCCGTAGTGTTCGCCGTTACCGCAGGTAAGGGGATTTCAATGATCTGTACGGCGCTTCTAGTACTGCTTGTACATCCTGTAATGATATCCCTGGCTTCGGCATGGTAGGTGCCTGCTACTCCGGGAGCTAGCGCTATATTACCGCTTTGCAACAAGGTACCTCCTGAAGGAGCATCATACCAGTCGGCCGTTTCCCCGGCATTCACCGTTACCGAGATCCCCGGGATGGCTGAACCCTGGCAATAAAATTGGTCTCCGCCACTTACAGGAGCATCCACAACCGGGCAGCTGCAGTCCGGAGCTGTAACATTAAGGGTAGTCTGGCAACCCGTGCCGATGTGAGTTGCTGTAACCTGAATACCGGTTCCCGATGGAATGCCGCTAATTGTCCAGATTCCGCCTCCTGTGTCCGTAATGATGGCCGAAGGCACATCGGAACTTACCGAATCCCCCGCTGTGGATAATGAGAGGGAATAAGTCAGCAGGTCAGGAGCGCAGGCCGCTGCAGCGGTAACTGTAATCCCGGGCAGAGGGTTCACCGTAATCGTAACGGTATCGGTATTAGCGCATCCGTTGCCGTCTGTCCCTGTAACAGTATAAGTCGTTGTTGATGCAGGAGTAAAGGCCACCCCATTGGTAATCCCGTTATCCCAGCTGTAGGCTGTGGCTCCTGACCCAGTCAGCGTTACCGGCTCTCCCTGGCAAACCTGCAGGGATGTTGTATTGGCCGTAATTGTTGGCAGGGGATTCACAGCAATGGTGATGGTATCCGTACTGGTGCATCCGTTAGCGTCCGTACCGGCCACTGTATAAGTTGTTGTGCCCACAGGGGTAAAGGCCACTCCGTCGGTGACGCCGTTATCCCAGCTGTAAGAGGTTGCACCTGAACCTGAGAGGGTCACAGGTTGTCCGGTGCAGATCTCCGTAGCCGTTGTGTTCGCTGTGACTGTAGGCAAAGGATTAACTGTGATGGTGATGGTATCTGTATTGACGCATCCATTGACATCTGTACCGGTGACTGTATAAGTCGATGTTGATGCTGGGGAAAAGGCCGCCCCGTCAGTGACCCCGTTGTCCCAGCTATAGGACATAGCTCCGGAACCCGTTAGGGTTACCGCTTGTCCCTGGCAAACCAGCATACTTGTAGTATTCGCAGTGACTGTCGGCAAAGGATTTACTGTGATAGTGAGGGTATCCGTATCGGTACATCCGTTACCGTCTGTTCCTGTTACCGTATAAGTCGTGGTAGAGGCAGGAATAAAAGCCACGCCGTTGGTGACTCCCTTGTCCCAGCTGTAAGTGGTAACACCCGAACCAGAAAGGGTCACCGGTTGTCCGGCGCAGACCTCCGTGGCCGTTGTGTTTGCTGTGACTGTCGGCAAAACGTTTTCAATGATCTGAATGGCGGTCCTTGCACTGCTCAAACACGCTGTGGTGACGTCCCTCGCTTCCGCATAATAGGTGCCTGCTGTTCCTGGAGCAAGCGTCAGGCTTCCGCTTTGCAGCAAGCTGCCTCCTGAAGAGGCATCATACCAGTCGGCAGTTTCCCCGGCGTTGACCGTTACAGAAATTGTCGGGATCGTTGAACCCTGACAATAGGATTGGTCTCCGGCGCTGATTGGAGCATCCACCACCGGGCAGCTGCAATCAGGGGCTGTTACGCTCAGTGTACTCTGGCAACCTGTAACGGTATTGGTCGTTGTCAACGCTATATTTGTTCCCGAGGGAACACCGCTTATCGTCCATATGCCGCCACCGGTATTGGCAATGTTGGCCGAAGGTACATCGGAACTTACCGAATCCCCTGTTGTGGATAGTGAGAGGGAATAGGTCAGCAGGTCAGGAGCACAGGCCGCTGCAGCCGTAATGATAATCCCGGGCAGAGGGTTCACCGTAATAGTAATAGTGTCGGTATTGGTGCATCCGTTGCCGTCAGTACCTGTAACTGTATAAGTTGTTGTTGTGGCAGGGGTAATGGGCGCGCCGTCCGTCACACCATTGTCCCAGCTATAGAAAGTTGCTCCAGATCCTGAGAGGGTTACTGCCTGTCCCTGGCAAACCTGCATGGCTGTAGTATTCGCCGTGACGTTTGGTAAGGCATTTACCGTGATGGTGATGGTATCGCTATTGATGCATCCGTTGCCGTCTGTACCGGTGACCATATAAGTCGTTGTTGCGGCAGGAATAAAAGCCACGCCATCGGTGACTCCGTTGTCCCAGCTGTAAGACACCGCTCCGGAACCGGTTAGTGTCACGGGTTGTCCCTGGCAGACTTCCACGGCCGTTGTGCTCGCAATGACTGCAGGCAATGGGTTTTCTATGATCTGAACCGCTGTGCGTGTACTGCTGACGCATCCAGTAGTGATATCCCTGGCTTCTGCATAATAGGTACCTGCTGTTCCGGGAGCAATGACTACACTGCTGCTTTGAAGCAAGGCGCCTCCAATTGCAGCATCATACCAGTCCGCAGTTTCCCCTGCATTGACGTTCACCGAGAGCCCCGGGATGGCCGAACCCTGACAATAAGATTGGTCTCCGCCACTCACAGGTGCATCCACAATCGGACAACTGCAATCAGGAGCGGTTACATTCAGAATCGTCTGGCAACCCGACCCCGTGTCAGTGGCGATCAACTGTATCCCGGTCCCGGCCGGAATGCCACTTATCATCCATGCGCCACCCCCTGTATCCGTAATGATGGCCGAAGGCACATCGGTACTTACCGAATCCCCGGCTGTGGATAACGACAGGGAATAGGTCAAAAGATCGGAAGTACAGGCCGCTGCAGCCGTAATGGTGATCCCGGGTGCGGGATTCACTGTAATGGTAATGCTGTCAATATTAATACATCCGTTCCCGTCTGTACCTGTAACGGTATACGTCGATGTTGAGACAGGAGTAAAGGGCACCCCATCGGTAACCCCGTTATCCCAGCTATATGCCGTGGCTCCTGAACCTGATAGGGTCACAGGTTGTCCCTGGCAAATCGCGGTGTCCGTTGTATTGGCCGTGACAGTTGGCAGAGGGTTCACCGTGATGGTGATGGTATCGCTATTGGAACATCCATTCCCATCTGTTCCGGTCACCGTATAGATTGTTGTTGTAGCAGGAGTAAAGGCCAGCCCATCTGTGATTCCATGGTCCCAGGTATAGGATGTGGCTCCTGAACCTGATAGGGTCACAGGTTGTCCCTGGCAAATCTCTGTGTCTGTCGCATTAGCTGAAACTGTTGGCAATGGATTTACCGTGATGGTGATGGTATCGGTATTGATACATCCATTGCCATCTGTTCCGGATACGGTATAAGTCGTCGTTGATGCCGGAGTAAATGCTAGCCCGTCAATTACCCCATTGTTCCAGCTATAAGACGCCGCTCCTGTCCCGGTCAGTGTTACCGATTGTCCCTGGCAAACCGCAGTAGCCGTGGTATTCGCAGTAACTGTGGGCAAAGGATCGACACTCAGGATGGCCGGATTGGAAATGGCATTACCGCAACTTCCTGCTGCGCTGCTGCCAACGACACGATAGGCCGTGCCGTTAAGGGCGAAGGCAGGATTTATTACAGACAAAGAATTGGTGGTTACACCGCTATAAGGCACTGCGTTGTTAAGATCTATCCATGAAAACCCATCAAAGTATTGCCATTGAAGCGCAACAGTATTCACCGCGGTAACGGAAAACACCACTGAGGTTCCATCGCATACCGTCTGATCCGCTGGTTGAAGGGAGAACATGGGTGGGTCATGAACAATGATTTCCAATCTGCTGCGGGGGCTTTCACAATTCGCAGCGGTTTGCGTCTGCGTAACCCAGTAAGAGCTCGTTCCGGCGATAGCCGTGGACGGTACTGTGGTGCCAGGAACTACATTACCTCCAGATGGTGCATCATACCAGGTAAGATTTGATCCCGTTTGCACATGGGCATTAAGTTGCTGTGCACTATCCCCGACACAGTAATCCACAGAATTGGCAAACAATACGGGACTCGCCGGTAAGGCATGCACGATTACTTCCACCACGGTGCGGGAGCTGATACAACCGGTTGAAATATCAGTTTGCTGAACATAATAAAAGGTCGTTCCCGCAACAGAAGTATTAGGGACCAGGGATGGGCCCTGGGATGCACCGCCGCTTGGCTGATTATACCATTCCAGGCTGTTTCCGGGTTCCCCGGTTGCCACCAGTGCTACTGCGGGCTCATTGATACAATATTCTATTGGAGAAGCCGCACCGGGCGGTGGTGGTAATGGAATCTGATAGAGGTCGATCGAAAGGTAATCCTCACTTGAACAGCCATTGGCGTTCTCGGCATAGACCAAGAAATTCCGGTAAAAATCCGTAGTAGCCGGCGGGGTGTAAGTCGTGGTATTGGCGGCAACCAGGACACCATTAGGGTCATACCAGTTGGCTGTTTCTCCATTGGCCGTGTTTACAGTAACTGTTAAGGCAGGAGGGGGTGTCCCTTCACAATAAAAATACTCAGCGATGCCGGCAGGAGGATTGACATCGTTCATCACCGTGATGTTAAATGACCTCACAGAAAGGTTATCATTGGCATCCAGAACGGTATACTCAATGGTAGTCGTCCCCACCTCAAACTGGTCGCCGCTCAGGTTCCCCGTTCCATCACTTCTGATAACCACATAATCCGCTAAGTTACAGGCGGGGTCATTTATATTGGTGACAATAGTGCCGGGTATCAACAAATCATCCAAATAGGAGCGCTGGGAATTATTAAAGAAAATATTGGAGGAATATCGTATTAAAAGCTGGTAATCGCCGGTGAGGGTCATTGGAATAATTTCCTGTTGCACGGCAGTGCTGGTGTATTCTTCCACAAAAAAATTGGAGATAACGATAGCTCCGGAACTATCGAGTATATCTATATGAATGAAGGCGGTTCTACTCAGGTTATTGATGCTGTGAGAAAAGGAAATGTCGCCAGTGCCGTTAAAATAGAACACCGGTGTTCTAAGAGAGCTGGTAAAGGCAGCCGAGCTGGATAGCGAATTGGCCAGCAGGTTCCTGGTGCCGTTGATCTCACCTGAGGTGCTTATGGAGGTCCGGCTGAAAATATAGCATTGGTTCAGGGCCGACTCAAAGTCCTGTAAGACCGGGGCATATCCCTCACCTGCAGGGCAATTATCCGTTACTTCGGGCTCGGCCCAGGAATAGGGTGCGGTGCAGGTATTTGGATCGGCGGTTAATGAAACGTCGGTCGGAAATGTGGTGAATACAGGATTTTCATTATCCTCGACAGTGACATTGAAAGTGCAAATCCCAATTTCGCCTGTCACATTCTCAGCCCTGTAGATGATAGCTGTTGTTCCGGGAAGGAGGGTTTCCCCGGGTTGGTAGTTGCTGGTGACCAGGACAGCATCCGGGGAAGCGACCGGCTCATTCCAGGTGACAGTGGCTCCACAACTTCCAGAGGTATATACCATCTGTACATTTAAAGAAAGGACATCGCAACCGCTAAATGTGGGGGGCGCCATCACTGTTGATATGAGAGTGGTCGGCTCTGCTTTATTTAGAACGGAATGAGTTCCGGGATCAGAAGCCGACAGCTCAAAGTTTCCTATACCAAATAGGTATAAAAAAAGAAGATAAAATCTACCTTGATACAGTAGGCTTAAGGTCATATATAGGGGGCAACTTTGTTATACAAAAACCTGAATGGACTACTATTTTCATGCGCCCCTCAGTTGTAATTATGAAAAACGAAAAGGAAACAGATGTAGTTCCGTCAGGTTGTCTATTGTTGCCAACTGTCTAAAAGATGTGGTAAAAGTTCAATTTGACGGGGTGAAGACTAAACGAAGCCCACGGGAGTCGAAGAAAAGCATGTCTCCCCTTATTTCTCATGTATTGTCCGGCAGAGGGGGGCATGTTGAACAAAATGTCAAGCTATTTTGCTATTCATTTATGCAATTGCGGCATTCCCGACAAGAACAAAACCGTAAAATTGCAGTAGTTAGCAGTGCCCCTATGCATCAGAAGAAGGAAGTTCAGTATACTTATGAACATTTATATTATATGCGGCGGGCGATAGCTCTTGCTGTAAAAGGCCGGTCAACTAAGGGAGGTGCGCCTTTCGGGGCGGTGATTATCAGGGATGATGAGATTATTTCAGAGGCTTTCAATACTGTTGCCTTGGAAAAGGATTGTACCTGCCATGCTGAAATTATGGCCATACGGCGGGCCTGCCAAAAGTTAAGTACCAAGGATTTATCGGATTGCGAGCTTTATACGAGTTGTGAGCCCTGTCTGATGTGCCTGGGATCCTGTTTCTGGGCCGATCTGAAGGGTATTTATTTTGGTGCTTCTGCTCAGGATGCCAAAGCTCATGGATATCATTATTCTGCTATGCACTATCAATCCGACCCTGAATTGCGATACAGGGAATTTCGTATGAAGCAGATATTACGGGAGGAAGCTATCAAAGTTTGGATTCCCGGATAGGTATGCCCGGTTTTATCTGGCTTCCGGACAGCATACCATTATTAATTGCTTTGTTTTAGCTATATTTCTGGGTACTCCATTTTTCCTCAGAGAACGGGTCAATCCCCCAACCGTTCATGAATCAGGTCTAGATATTTTATTTTTTATACTTATCGGTATATTTATGTCAACTCAAGGTAGATCACCAGTTCGGTGGTAAAGGCTATGAGAAGATGAGCCGGATCCCGTAGTATCCAATGGCCGTAAGAAACACAAACAATCCCAGGGCTAGAAACCATAACGACCGGTTGACGTACTTAAACTTTTGAGCGGCTATTTTTGAAATGATAAAGATTTGCTGTCCCAACTGATCAAATACCTCTTCTTCTTTCAGACTGACGTTATAGAAGGTTCTTGAAAATTCCCGGATGGTACCAAACTTCGAGATTACATCTCCAAAAAAGAACACATTTTTATCATAGGTGCCTTCTATCCTTGGCATAAAGCATCGGAAGCTAAAATAAATCGACACTACGGTACACATAAACCAGATTGCTAAAAGGATGTACAGAAAAATCTGATTCGGTTCCCCCAAAAGGATACGAACGATATTTTGAAAAATAAAATTCAATAATATCCCGTAGAAGGAAAGAATAAGACCCGCCTTAATTTCAGAAGCCTTTATCAGACCGAATACATAATTGATACTGCCCCAGTAGTGATCGACCAGATCTTCTGTATGGGGGCTTCTTTTTAGTTTTTTTAATGGTTTCTCATTTTCTGAAGATTTTTCCGGATCGGTCATAGGTATTTAGAGTTATAAAATTCAATTCAGAGACAGGAAGCAGGTTCAAAGCAACCTATACATTTAGTCAAGTACCGAATATACAATAAGTGGATGTTCTTTGTTTTTCATCAGTATGCTGCCCAATTTTTCGCATCTGAAGGCTTCCTTTACCTTCTCATAGCAGGCCTCACAAATCACGATTTGATTTTCCTTGGCAGCAACCTCCAGCCGGGCGGCAATGTTTACCGTATCTCCAATGACCGTATAATCCAATCGCCTTAAAGTAGCGGACCCTATGTTGCCTGAAACCATTTCCCCGCTCTTAATGCCAATGGAAACTTTGGGTTTAAATTTCTTCTTCCCGTCCACCGCCGGGAGTAGATTGATCTGATTGCGCACCGTTAAAGCGGCGTCAATAGCCCTGTCCAGGTGATAATCTCCCTTGAAAACTGCCATAATAGCATCGCCCATAAATTTATCGACAAAACCTTCCTGGCTAATAATAGCTTTCGCCATGACATCAAAATAGGCGTTGATCATAGCGACCACCGTATCCGGCGCTTCGGTTTCGCTGATTCTGGTGAATCCCACTATATCCACGAACATTACGGTACCTTCTATGGTTTCATTGGCAGTGATAGACGACTCGTATTCCCGGCTGCTCATAAAATTGAGCACATTTTCATCCACATACATTCTGAGGATGTTATTTTCTCTGATCGCCTGCAACGTTCTTTTCAATTCTTCAGCTTGTCTGAGCGTCTTTTCAACCGTAATGCTGAGGTCCTCAAAATTAATGGGTTTGGTAATAAAATCAAACGCTCCCCGGTTCATCGCCGTACGGATATTTTCCATATCGCCGTAAGCCGATACAATAATTGATTTAATTAGCGGACTTGTTTCATGGAGATGAGAAAGCAGGGTGAGCCCGTCCATTTCAGGCATCTTAATATCGCTCAATACGATATCTACATCAGGTATTTCTATTAGTTTTTCAAGTGCTATTCTCCCATTTGCGGCAAAAAGAAATTCATATTCTTTATCCCGGATCTTCTTTCGGAACTTTTGCTTTATAAGGACTTCGAGATCTGCCTCGTCATCCACCACTAGAATTTTGGCCATGATGTCAGTGCTTTTAGTTTCTCTTTTAATAATGGGAAGTCTACAGGTTTGGTTAGAAAATCATCGGCCCCCAGGCTTTTTGCTGTGTTGCGATTCTCTTCATCGCCATAGGCGGTCACCATCATAACTACAGGAGGTGGCTTTAAGTAATTCTGCTTAATGGTCTTTAGCAGTTCGAGGCCGCTCATCCCGGGCATGTTAATGTCTGACAAAATGAGGACTGCCTCCTGTTTCATGGTTTTCATGATAGTAAGGGCCTCTTCTCCGGAAAAAGCAAAAACGAACGCCAATTCCTCAGCCCGGATTTCTTTTCTAAAGCGTTGCTCAAAAAGCATTTTAACATCCTGTTCGTCGTCTACCACTAATATTTTCATAAGCTGTCTCATTTTTAATCAATCCCCTTAGACTGGAATGGGGTGAATACTGGTTCTTTTCCTTTCACCTACTTTTGGGGTTATCGAGTTTAATTGAAAATGTCGTTCCCATACCTTCCTTACTTTCTACCTGTAATTTCCCGTTATGCCCTTTGGTAATTATGTCATAGCTCATACTTAATCCCAACCCGGTTCCGGCTCCGGTAGGTTTCGTGGTAAAGAAAGGCTGAAATATTTTATCCCTGATTTTTTCCGGGATACCAGAACCGTTGTCCTTGACAGAGATGATGACAATGTCCCCTACTTTCCTGGTGCCTACAGTTACTGTTGGCTCATATTCCCCGATCCCCATCGCCGATTTTTTCTCAACCACCGCATAAAAGGCATTCGTGATGAGATTCAGGATGACCCTTCCAATATCCTGAGGCACGATGTTAATTTTGTCAATACTGGAATCAAAATCAGTTTTCATGGTGGCATTGAAAGACTTGTCCTTTGCCCGTAAGCCATGATATGCCAGTCGAAGGTATTCATCGGCGAGCCTATTGATATCCGTAGATTCCTTGATACCACTGCTACTGCGGCTGTGCTGCAACATGCCTTTGACGATGCCATCCGCCCGCTTTCCATGAAAGATAATCTTCTTTTCATTGGCATCGATATCAGTGGCGATGGCGTTCACTTCCTTGAAGTTTCCATTTTTCAGTTCA
>JBGTMS010000096.1:0-38698 GCA_041743425.1 Zeaxanthinibacter sp.
ATCCTTCTTTTTAAATCCTTTGACGATGTCTTTCCACTTAACTTCCTTCCCGGTTTTTTCATTGATCCTTTTAAAGCGGATTCTGGAACCATCATGACTGTCCAGCATATCCAGATCAAGGGGACGTTCTACCGCCCCGGAAAACAATTTAACCGGGATAGAAACAAGCCCAAAACTGATGGAACCATTCCAGATTGATCTCATAACCTTTTACATTTAAGTGATACATGGGATAAATGCCCTTTTTGAAATAATGGAACTCTTACACTAAGACGCTATAGTCAATTATTCAGTTCTTGAACAGTGTTTTCAGATAAACCATTGATACTACGTTGGATTCGACTTTTGAAAGCTGGCTGCGCAAAACAGGTCGGAGCCACTGAGGTAATTCTTCCGACAGCAGACAATCAACAATTTCCAGTGCCTTTTCAACAAATACAAATATTTCCATATCAGTAATGATATTTTTCAAGGAGGCCTTTCCATATGAATGTGTATGCCATGCATACAGTTGGGTAAGGGTTTTCCCCTTTCCCGCCGATTCCGCGTCAAGACCCCTTTCAATGTCATCAATAAACTGATCACGCTCAATGGCACGCTCCTCAAAGAAGAATTTCATAGTCGGGGAGTTGGCTCGTACAGACGCGTACAGGTATTGCTCTTCCGAAAAGACATATACCCTGATTAATTGCCGTAGACATTCAAAAAGGACAGTGTTCTTCATTATATAATTAGGCTGACTTGTGATAAATTTAAAAATTATCAGGTGGGACCATCAGCTTAGATGATCTGAAATTTAACGCATTCGAACAGCGCCTTCCCAAAAAGTATCTCCTTTGGTTGAATTCTTAACTCTCAACGGTTGGTTGTAATCAAGGTTGGCATTAAAGACAATTTTAAGATCGATATGATTAAATATGGCAGTAGATATAAAATAATTTTATTATCCTGATCATAACCGCCTTTTTCAGCCCTTAACTATGTGCATTTCATTCAGGAAAGCATGACCGTAACGGGTTCTAAAGGGAGTACAGTCAGGGAATTAAGGATAAAGAATCAAACAGAAAAGGGTGTAACTTTTTGCTCTTAATCCAAAAAAGTAACTTAAGGAATACGCTATGGCAGAAATAAAAATTGAAAAGAAAAGGCCTGTGTGGCCATGGATATTAATCGTTCTTATTATCCTCGGAGTCGTGGCTTATTTTTATATGAATGCTCCACAAGCTGAAATGCTGGAAGATCCTTCGAATCCGAATACTGAAACCATCGAAAACAACGGAACTCAGAACTAGGGAGGAATTCAGTACGAAAATCAGGAGAATGAGCATGCCCCGATGAGGATCTGTACAGTGGGTATTAAGCATTTGGCAGGTTTTGCAGAAAGGGAATTCCTGTGAAGTAAACTGGAGTTATAAATTTAAAAGAGCACTTAAATAGTAGATTATGAGCAAAGAAAAGAATTTATATTACCTGAGTGAATTGACAGATTACAAGATTTCATCAGGGTATCCGGATGTCAGGGGATGGGATGTAAAAGATAACGATAACAGGGTGATTGGGAAGATCGATAACCTCCTTGTTGACAAGGTGACAGAAAGGGTTGTTTATCTCGATGTTGAAGTGGACGAAAGCATTATTGATGCCAGGCATGACCCTTATGGAACTCCGGCCAATAGTGATATTCGCGAATTTGTGAACAAGGATGGCGAGAATCATGTGATTGTACCTATAGGACTGGTAGACCTGCATAAGGAAAAGGATTATGTTTTTACCGGGAGCATAGATCACAGAACATTCGCTGAGACCAAACGGATTGGAAAGGGTGTGGCAATAGACCGCGATTATGAGGTAATTGTTCTGGATTCGTATGGCCGACGGCATGTTGGGAGGCGTCTGAATCCTCAGCAGGCGGAAGAATATAAAGGCGATCCGGTTACAGGGGTGGATCAGGATGAGGAGCGTCTGGAGCGAATCAAGGAAAGAGATCATATAGGCGAATTCCGGGATTTGGAAGGAAAGGACAATGTGGATTGGTACGATGCCGAAAATGAAGACATTGAATATGACAAAGAACATCCCCACTTTTATCGGAGAAAAGAATTTGATGATTCCCGGTTCCGAAGAAGGAAGGACCGATAGGGTGGCCGGAATCTCTTCAGGTCTGTGAATTCTCTAAATTATCAGCTTACTATGATGCATCGAAATAAAAAGTTTGCTGACGATCTTGACCATGGACGAGACAAACATGGCCGGAAGAAGCAGGATTTGAATCAGTACAGGGAACTGGCTGACAAATGGAATGCCATACAGGAAGACTATCTGGAGAAGTATCCGGATTTAAGTATGGACGACCTCTATTATGAGGGAGGTGGATTTGAGGGATTGATTGAAAAAATCGCGGAAGTCAGAGATATTTCGGTGGAAGAAGTCCGAAAGGAGATCACAGAGTGGTAAAATACTTGTCCCTACCGGAAGGGTTGAAAAGTTACGAGTAGCCTTCATTTATCCGGGAAAATAAGAATAACATAAGAAAAGGGGTTGGAAACACCATCTCTGGGATTTCATAGGATGCCTTCATTAGGCCCTGTCGGAACGCTAAGAAAAGGGATGGGTTAACATCTACTTATCGGTAGTTTACAAGGTTATCCGAAGGCTTATGATTACAATTAACTTTTTTAAATGATTAGGCTTCTCAGCGTCTGTTTTATGTCGAAAAACTCGAAAAATGAAGATAATCTCCAGTGTGATACAGCTGCAGTTGCAGGATTTTTTCAATTTTTGAGTGCTAATTTTTCATTGTAATGAACTCCATTTCTTTCCTACAAAAAGTGTAATTTAGAAACGCAACATTAAAAATTTCGCCATCATGATAAGCAACAACAAAACCCATCACCGGCGTACCCCTTATATCCGCGATGAATTTCACAGAGAAACCCCTGTCTCTCGTGCAGCATGTGATCATCTCGAAGACAAATGGTATGACATAGAAGATGAATATCGGACCAAATACAGCGAATTGACTAATGACGATGTATACTATGATCAGGGCCGTTTTATAGAAATGCTGGAACGTATTGGGAAAAAACGTGGTAAAACCCGCCAACAAATCCGCAAGGAGATAGAAAATTGGTAATCGGTCCTACAACTTCTTACAACATTTGCATTAAGATCTTAAGGTTTTGATATTTGGAATCTCACATTTTACTTTCCAATCTATCCTCCGAGAACCATACTGACCGGATAATATCCGGATAATTGGAAATATTCCAAACCGCATAGTCATTTGACCTATCTTCGTTAGGGAGTACGCACGTATGAAGGATCAGTCCTATGTAATTATTCATCTGAATACTACTGAGAATTGCAATCGTTATAGAAGTATAAGGATGAACGCCATTTGCCTCAGACGAATTAAGGAAGGCAAAACGGAGGCCACCTTTTATGCGAGATGTCGGCCGGGGAGATATCTGTCTCAGGAAGCGCTAGAAAATGGATCTTCATGTTACTCGGGTTTCTCGGAAATTGCCGGAAAAGTTTCATCACTGACCCATAATGCGGTTCTGGTAGCTCACAATGCGCCCAGAGTATATCAAACCCTTAAGGCTGAATTCCGGCGTACCGGATGTAAATTCGAAGTTCCTTACCTGTGCACCGAGCGGCTGAGCAATACCCTGGTGCCACACCTGACATCCTATGATCTTGATTACATGTGTGCTGTTTTAGGAATTTATACTGGTGAATTATCCGATACAGCTGCAGGTAACGATGCTGTATGTGAATTATTCCTCAGACTACTGCGGCTGGACGAGGATGGTTCTGTGTGTTCAGCAAATATCGTCCGACAGAAACCACCAGTTAAAATTCAAAAATGGATTGAGGCGTCACAATTTTCCGGTTTACCGTCGGATGCAGGGATTTATACTTTTCACGACAGAGACGGGGAATTGATTTATGCCGGAAAGGCAAAGAATATCAAAAGACGGATCCTGAGCCATTTTACCTCACAAACGGAGAAAGGAAAAGCCTTACGAAACAGGACGAGAGCATTTAATTTTGAACGGTGTGGCAATGAACTCATTGCCCTCCTATGGGAGGCTGATTTGATTCTTATTCGAAGGCCGGAAGGCAATACGCTTCAAAAAAAAGAATATCCCACCTATCATATAGTTCCAGGTAAAAACCGGCAAGGCATTATTAGTTTTCATGTTGAAAGAAAACCCTTTCGTCGGGACACAACCTCTATATTTTTCAGAAAAAAAGAGGCCTTATTAAAACTGAACGAAATATGCAGACTTCATCGCCTGTGTCCCACATACACCGGCCTTGCTCCCGGGAAAAATAAATGCCGCCAATTTGATGAAACCGGATGCCTTGGTATTTGTCAGGGACTTGAAAAGGCTGGGCATTATAATGTCAGGGCCCAAAGAGCCATAACCAACCTCGAAGAGGAAGGTGACTTCCTGATCACAGGAGAGGGAAGGAATTCGAATGAGAAAAGTCTGGTATTAGTTCTCAATGGTGTTTATCAGGGCTTCGGATTTGTAGATGTCACCGAACAAATCACTGGTTTGAATGAAATTCTGCATCTCATTACTCCAAGGAAGCATACGTATCACACTGCAAGAATTGTAGCTGCCTATATTCTCAGAAATCCCGGGAGCAAGACCGTCCTGGAAATTGCCCGGACTCAGGCTTCAATTCCGGGTCACAAGGTTGGGTAGTTATTTATCAAATTTTTATTTTTATTCCCATGGGGGCAATTTAAGCCCTGAAAGGGGCAATGGTTGACACCCAGATAAAGGATCATTGATTTTGTAATAAAAGTACTACAAGAATAATAGAATGCTTATTTTTGCCCTTTGGTATTCTCCGGGAATTTCAATTTATTAGGGCAATTTCATGAAGATTCCTAAGGATAATTATTGAGTAAGAGCGATAGCTATTTCAACCAATCCGGTTAGGCGCACAACGATAATGGGCAAAATTTTGATCTTCCTGGCGGCAGCACTGTTTGTGATGATTACATTGACTATTTGGGTCGTCTCGTTCGAGCGAATTCAATTGAACAATGAGAATATCATCTCTGTGGAAAACAGTGTGGCCGGCACCAAGTTGGCGGAAGCAGAAGCTAGGTTGAAGGAATTATACAGTATCAGCCGCGACAATGTTTTATTTATCGCAGATCTTGTTGAGACCGATTTGAATAATGGGATTTCCGAAGGCAATACGGCCTCCATCCTGCAAAGTTTTCTCACCTCCCACACAAATTATTTCCAGGCCCGGTTAATAGATAAACGGGGTATTGAGAAAATACGGCTGGAGAGTGTGGGCGATCGCATTCTCGAGATTGACAAATCGCATTTGGTTAACAAGAAAAACCTTTATTATTTTCAGGAGGCTATTTCTCTTGCCTCCGATGAAGTCTACATTTCCTATCTGGACCTCAACGTGGAAAAAGGTCAGGTAGAACTTCCTTTCAGGCCCACCATTCGTTTCTTTACACCTGTTTTCAGAGGTAATGAGCGGGAAGGAATCATCGGATTGAACCTCAATGCACAGTCATGGCTCAATAGCTTCAGATCCCAGGATATTTTCCTTCTCAATTCCAAGGACCAGATATTCATAGGTGATGAGCAGACACTTTACAAAGTTTCAACCGTAGATCTTGAAAAGAAAGATACCTATGGAAATCCGTACTACTTTTCCAAAAAAATCAGCCTAGAGGGCAATCATGTCTGGCAATTGTACACAAAGCGTGACGTCCGACTTATTCAGGCAAAAAAAGATACCTATCGTAGGCGTATTTACAGAACGGCCTCGGCCCTTAGTGCAGGCTCTTTACTTTTTCTTGTGATTGTTTATACCTTTTATAAAAAAAATGCAGAAATAGCAGGACTGAACAATACGATAGAGGCGAGTCTGCAGGAAAGAAACACGCTGTTAAAAGAAATTCATCACAGAGTAAAGAATAATCTGCAGGTGATTACCAGCTTACTTAGCCTCCAATCCAGTTTTGTTGATGAAGCGGCAACCAAAGGACTGTTGCGTTACAGCCAGTACAGGATCAAATCGATGGCTATGATTCACGAAATGCTTTATCAGAGTGATAACCTCAGCCGGATCAATTACGGGGAATACCTCCAGCGCCTGATTGCCACACTGATTCAGTCCATGAAGGGCTCTAATAGTGGTTTTCGACTGGAAATGGAAGCAGATGATATATTTCTCAATGTAGATACTTCCATTCCTCTGGGTCTTATGATCAATGAAATGATAACGAATTCACTTAAATATGGCTTCCATAACAGGCGCGAAGGAATTCTATCTATTTCTCTTCGCCGGTTAACCTATCCTCATTTTTTACTGAAAATTGGGGATGACGGGCAAGGTTTCCCCGATGACATTACCTTTCGAAACACCAAATCTTTGGGCCTTAAACTCATCCACAAGCTGGTCCTGCAATTAAAAGGGAATATAGAAAAGGACAATTCGAAGCCGGGTACTCATTATATTGTTTCATTTCAGGAAATTGATCAAAAATCATAGGTATGTCACTGAAGGTACTGATAGTAGAAGATAACTTCATCATTCAGATGTTTTTGGAAAGCAGTGTGGAAGACATGGGGCATTCAATATCAGGTCTGGCTGCAGATAGTAATGCCGCCATGAAGTGTATTGGGGAAGAAAAACCGGATATTATTTTCCTGGACATAGGTCTGGCCGGAGCATTGGATGGGATAGAGACCGCAAAGCTAATTAAGTCGAACTATGATATTCCCATTGTTTTTATAACCGGCAATTCTGATGAGGATACGCTCCATAGGGCCATGGAGACAGAACCGATTTATATTTTATATAAACCTATTGACGAATACAAGTTAGCGGCAGAATTTGAAGTGATTGCAAATAAAGTTGAAATCCTAAAATCCAGGTCAGGCTTATCCTAGGCAATTACAATGTATTAGGGGGCCCCCTGTTTGTGGCTAGTGAAGTATATTTTCTTCCTCCCGCGACTATTATTTCAAAGCCAAAGTTTCTAAAATCGTTCCGAACCAGTCTGCAGTCAAAGTTAACTCCGTTAGGTGCCAAGACGGTACGTTCCCTGATCTTATATTTCAGGATATGCAGCCGGATGGCGGATTCCTAAGTAATACCAGGCCTGAGATCTCTGTTCGTACGTTCTGACTCCTGGCTAAAGGTGCAGAGCTTTAGTGGGTTTTCTCTCATAGAATTCGGAATAGATTTTTGTGAATGCTGCTCCGAAGAACATGATCAGACATGAGTAGAATACCCAGAGAAGAATAAGTATAATGGATCCGGCCGCACCGTATGTGGAGCCAGGATCAGCTTGTCCAAAATAGATTCCGAGCAGGAATTTACCTATTACAAAGAGTATGGAAGTCAGTACAGCCCCTGCCCAAACGGTTTTCCAGCGGACTTTTGCGTCCGGCAGGAATTTAAACATCAGCGCAAACAACACAGTAATTGTTCCGAGAGATATAAGAGTATCAAGCAGATAAGCTACATAAAGTAATATATCCGGGAAACGCGTTTTTATAAAATCCTTGAGAGCCGAAATAGCTGCAGTGACTACAAAACTTGTCAATAACAGGAAACCTATGACCATGATGAACGCAAAACTTCTGGCACGGTCCTTTAAGAGCTGAAGCCAAAAATTTTTTGTCGGGTCCTGGCTTACCTGCCAGATTTTATTAAAGGAAATCTGAATATGGTAGAAAACCCCGGTTGCACCGAATATAAGAACAATTATGCCAAGAATACTGGAGATCAGGCTCTTGTTTCCATCTGTGGTTTCTACAACCATATCCCGAACGGCATCACCTGCGCCAGGTCCTATGGCGGAACTTATCTCTTGCGTTACTCTGCCCTGAACCAGGTCCTCACCCCATATTGCTCCCACGATATTCACAATAATGACAAGCAGTCCGGGTAGGGAAAGTATTGCATAGTATGCAACCACTGCACTCAGTCGCCATGGATCATCTGCCTCCCACCGAACATAGGTTTTTTTTAAAAGTGCGGGAAAATCAGCGATTTTAAATTTTGGCATGAGGTTAAAACGTTGTTTTAAGCGAAAATATATCTGAAGTGAAGGAAGGTTTTGGGTAATATCAAAGTCCTTTAGTTGTAAATTAAGTCGTGTAAGTCCTTACTATTCACAGCATATCCCAGAAGCGAACATGGAAAATAATAAAAGCCCTTTGAAAAGGGCTTTTCATTCATATCTGTGAAGATTTCACAAAGACTCTGGTTCCGATTATAGAACCTTACGTCCGGAAATGATATTGTAAAGGATGATAATCACCGCAATTACAATAAGAACGTGAATTAGACTGTTTGTGCCCATCCCTGGAATTACATCCAAAAGGCCCAAGAGCCACACAATGATACAAATAACGGCTACTAACCACAAAAGGTTTCTCATAATTTTAGGTTTGATATTTATAACAATTTACAAAAAAAAATACAATTTTAACAAAATAACACCAGCTACTACGCGAAAAGTTGCTTCAATGCCTTTATATTATTGAAATTCAATAATATAAACCTTTATACTTTGTGCGGGCCCGATTATAAATGGCAAAGGCCATCTCATTCGGAGAAAGATCACCTTTAAAAAAAAGGAAATCTGGAAATTTTATATAAAAATGCCCCCGAAAATTTTCAGAGGGCATTTTATCATTTAATAGTCAGGTACACTAAACTGTAAGATCTACCACTCCTCGATTTCTTTCCTCAACTCTTCTTTTCGCCTGCCGGTTTTAGTCTGAAGACGACCCAGCATTTCATCAAATTTTCCTTCGGTAAAGGTCAAGTCATTGTCTGTAAGATCTCCATATTTTTGTTTAAATTTACCTTTGACCTGCTTCCATTTTCCTTCTAATTGATCTTTGTTCATCTTTGAAAATTTTAAGTTAATAATCAATTTCTGTATCCCAAATTACACACATTATTTTACGGATTGTGTTCTCTGAAATTTAATTTTTAACCCAATAGAGAGTAACCATTAAAGCAAGTCCTTGTAGCTACCAATAGTGGTTTAGCACTAATAAATATGTTAATTGAATTAATTCTCCTGACTCTAAAACCCGACTTTAACAGATTATTTGGTGGGCAGGAGTTGCTCGAAGTGTTCATAATGCAGAATCCCAGGATTAAAAACGAAGAACAGTATAAGGCTCTTATCGAAAAGGGGTATAGTCAGGAAAAGTCGGCCAGAATTGCCAACACTCCGGATGCCGGAAAGAAGGGCGGGAAAGCAAAGCGCTATGAGGAGTGGAACAAAAATGAACTGTATGTTCAGGCCAGAAAAGTCGGCATACCTGGAAGATCATCAATGTCAAAAAAGGAGTTGATGTATGCACTGAGGAATAATTAAAGAAGCCTTTTCTCATCATATATTTTTAAGAGCGTTACCTTAATATCGTTTCACAAAATTCCGATGGGCAGGGATTAGAAATAATTAATGTAATTGTGCCTTAACCGGGGATGTCCGGTAATAACCTAAGGCAGGAAATAAGTACCAATGACCGAACAAGAACAAATACGACTAGATAATATCGCTGATACCAACCATGAAATTTTCGCACTTCTCAAGCAACGTTACAGCCCCAGGACTTTCAGGGAGGGCCGAATAAAGAAAGAGCACCTGAAACAGCTTTTCGAAGCGGTTCGCTGGGCTGCCAGTTCAGACAATGAGCAGCCTTGGCGCTTTATTTATGCGGAACGCGGGTCTGGTTCATATGAAAAAATGATATCCTGCCTGAGTCCGGATAATAAGGCGTGGGCATCCAATGCCCCCGTTCTTCTTATGAGTGGTTATAAGGAAAGTACTTCAGACGGAGCCGAGAATTTCCATGCCCTCCATGACCTGGGCCTTGGCATGGGTAATTTGACTATCCAGGCGCAGTATCTTGGTATCGGGGTGCATTTTATGGCAGGTTTTGATTGGGAAAAGGCACAAACCTTACTTAAGGTGCCACAAGGGTATCACCTGACATGTAGTATCGCCCTTGGATATTACGGAGGAGATCTGGAAAAGCTCTCCGATGATCTTAAAGAAAAGGAAACTAGTGAACGAATAAGGATGCCCCTCGAAGAATTTGCTTTTCACAATACCTGGAAAAATCAGGACCTCCATGACTAAGCCATTCTAGATGAGCTTTGACATCATCCTGGTATTCGTTATTCTCGGACTTACAATCGTGTTTTTCGCACTGGAAGTGTTTCCGGTAGACAAAATCGCATTCTTTATCATAGTGTCGCTTGCCCTAACTGGACTTGTTTCCCCGGAGGAGGCAATTAGTGGTTTTTCGAATAGCGCTACAATTGCGGTCCTCGCACTGATGATGCTTGCCATTGCAATGGAGGAAAATGGGGTCATCAATTGGATGGTTTCCGGGTTGGGGCGCGTGAGAAGTCTTCCCATGTATCTCATGGCGCCTGTTTTTATGGTTGTCACTGCTGGAATTTCTGCCTTTATAAGTACCACGGCAGTCGTAATCGTCTTTATCAAAATAGTTAGCAGGCTTTCTGAAAAGTACCAGATTTCCCAATCCAAGTTACTTTTACCCATATCTTTCGCAGGGATTCTTGGAGGCTCCTGTACCCTGATGGGTACCTCTACCAATCTCATAGTCAATTCCGTGGCCAGAGACCTTGGCGCTGAAAGACTTGGATTCTTCGAATTTTCACTTTTAGGCCTGATTTTTCTTGGGATTTCCATTGTTTGGATCACCTTTTCCTTACGATGGCTGCCCTGGGGTACAAATAAGAATTTAAGTGATGACTATCAGATTAATAATTATATAACCCTGGTTACCGTAAATGATACTTCTACCTTGGTCGGAAAAACCATAGAGGAGAGTTTCCTGCACGATAATTCGGAAATTTCACTCCTAAAGCTGACCAGGGAAGACAGGATACACAACGCGCCTGGAAAATATATTACTATTAAGGCAGGTGATGCCCTTTTATTAATGTGCGACATTGACAACCTGACAAGACTCAATGAATCAAAGGAGTTCACCATTCGTGAACGGCAGTATTCTCCAGAGGGTGAGCAGGACGGAGAGGAAGAAAGTGAGCAAACCGATTTTGATAAAAGGGTATTTGTTGAATTGCTTATGCTGCCAGGTGCGTTGTTATTGGGTAAAACACTCGGGAACCTTCGAAGATATCTTTTGCAAAACATTGTGCCTATCGCCATAAAGAAGAGAAAAACACTTACCAATCTAAGTGACCGGCTCGTAAGAAGCAGCAAGAATAAGCTGGTCCTGAAGGCCGGGGACCGACTTTTGGTAGAACTTGACAAAGAAAATCTCAGGTCGCTCGAATTGATGGAAAATGTGGTCATATTGCAGGAGTATGAGCGTTCTACAGGAGTGACCAGGTTCAAGAGATACTTTTCCCTGGGTGTCCTGCTATTAGTGATACTTCTGGCCGCCTCCGGACTTTTGACGATACTGGTAAGTGCGCTGACCGGCGTCTGCCTTCTCCTGTTTACTAAAAATCTTGATCTGAACCGGGTTTATAACAAAGTAAACTGGCAAATCATTTTTCTGCTCGCCGGGATGATTCCTCTAGGCGTGGCAATGCACAACACGGGTGCGGATATGTGGATTTCTGAACAGCTGCTCGATCTCCTGGGCGGACAATCAAATGTGATCATTATTGGTACACTTTTCTTTGTCACAATGGTGATGAGCGGAGTGGTCAGTAACAATGCAACTGCGGTGATTATGACACCCATTGCCATCGCAGTGGCACAGGGACTGGAACTTGACTTTAAACCTTTTATTCTTGCCATCATGTTCGCCGCCAACTTTAGCTTTTTTACTCCGGTAGGTTACCAGACGAACACCCTGATATATGGAATCGGAAATTATAAATTCCGGCATTTTCTCCTCATAGGAGGAGTTCTAAGCATCATCCTGTGGCTTCTGGCGACCTACCTCCTGACACGATTGGTATCCTAGCGGGAACCAGCCTTCTGATATTCTTGTACCTCCTTGTACCGGCCTATTATAGTTTTCAGATATTCTAATAAAGCGGGTAACCGCAAAATCAGCTTACCGTAATAAAATAAGACCCCATATCCTGAACCGTGATTTGAGTTAAGATGATCATTGATAGGGTCAAGGCGCATGTTAAAACTGAGCCACCTTTGGTTTCAGTCAAGGAATTGCCATCCTTGTTTATAAATCATCCTTAAAAACAATTATTATGTTACGTTGGTCTATTATATTTGTCATACTTGCCATTATAGCGGCAATTTTCGGTTTCGGGGATCTGGCGTCCGGGGCCGCGGGCATTGCGAAAATATTATTTGTTATTTTCCTGGTGCTGTTCGTAATTTCCCTCATTATGGGACGAAAAAAAATAGTATAAACCTTAAAATGAACTATATGAAACGAGTAATGTATCTCTTTATGTTGATGTTTGTAACTTCCACATCAATGATCTCACTAAGCAGTTGCAGGGAGACAAAATCGACTGAAGAACAAGTAGAAGACGCTGTGGATGATACGGGAGATGAAATAGAAGAGGGAGCAGAGGAAGTCGGAGATGAAATTGAGGATGCTACAGATGATGTGTAGCATATAATAGAATCTTTATAATTAATTAAATGGAACGGCGCGTAACCTAGTGTTACAAGCCGTTCTATGTTTATAGTTAAAAATCAAGGCAGAGTGTAGTTAGATACATTGAATCCTGCTCTGATTCCTAATTATAAAACACTGACTTCCATATGACCGCCTTTTCCAGAATCTCTTCATGAAGAGGCCTATCAGTTCTTTTATTTATTTATATTTGAGATATTGATGTCAATATCCTCCAAATTCAATCCTTAGTCAATTGAAAGGAGGTTATTTGTGGTCAAATTTGTGTTGATATTGTTACCTATTTGATTAAATTTAGGCCAATTTTGTTCAACTCAGGAATGTAAAACAGTAAACTGTTTAATACTTATCGCCCCTACATGACCATTTATGTAAAGTATGATTTCAGTATCACATGCGAGATTATAATAAGAGAACAACTGGACCTGCTCGGAGTTGATTATTTACTTCATGGAATTGGGGAAATTCAAATAAGGAAAACTTTGACTGATGATCAGCATATGAACCTGGTCACTGCCCTCAAAAAGTATGGTATTGAAATACTCGATGATCAGAAGTTAGCATTGGTTCAGAGAATCAAGAATGCCGTAGATGATATGCTGGCCGATGAGCGGAGCCAGTTACAGAAAATATCCGCATACCTGTCAGAAAAATTGAACTATTCGTACGCCCATCTGTCGAATCATTTTTCTGAGGCCACACACTCTTCCATTGAGAATTATCTCATTCTGAGAAAAGTAGATCATGTAAAGGATTTGATTTCAAATTCGGATCTTACCCTGACCGAAATTGCGCACCGGCTCAATTACAGCAGCGTGGCTCACTTGTCCGGGCAGTTTAAGAAAACTACCGGAATAACGCCCACCACTTTTCAGAATATCCTGAAAAAAAGAAGGTTACAAAAGGAATTGGTACGAAATACGCCAACATAACGTGAATACATTGAACATTGCCCTTGCGGACGACGATGAAGATGACAGACTGTTTTTTCAGGAAGCCATCGAAATGGTTCCGATCAAGACAAAATTATCGCTTTTTAACAATGGACGGGAGCTGATGGATTATCTGAATCTGCCCAATATCGTCCTTCCCAATTTGGTATTTCTTGACTTGAACATGCCTATTAAGGGCGGGATGCAATGCCTTCGTGAAATTCGGGCCAATCCTTCATTGAGAGAGGTCTCCATAGCCATATATTCTACCTCTTCCTCCGAACAGGACATTGAAGACACCTTTGTAAACGGTGCTAATATTTATATTAACAAACCGAGCAGTTTTCTTAGTTTACGGGAGGCGATAGAAAAAGTACTGCAAATTAAATGGCAATATCATACCTCTAATCTTAACAGGGAAAATTTTCTTTTGCGAATCTGACCCCTTACCTTCTTATCGACATGTAGATCATTTTCTTGGTTACGTTCAGTTCGTATTTGAGGGGATAGTCATGGCATTTGCGTGTTGAATTGCTATCTTAGACTCTTGCATCGGCCATTATGAATATTAAGAATTTAACGCGCATTGCAAATTCCCTTGCACCCTATAAGATTGCCCTTGTAATTGCAGTGTCGCTGCTGATTTTCATAGCAGCGGTTTCTTATCGGCAAATCAAAAATTTGCAACAATCCTCTGAATGGGTTGCCAGGTCATTCCAAATCGACAAGGAAATCAATAACCTCTTTTCATATTACAACCTTATGGAATCGACCCATTACAAGTCGATCATTCTTCAACAGCCTACTTTTCTGGATTCGTATTCGGATTATAAGCAGAAGAGCGAAATTGCCCTGCAGCATCTTTATGAATTGACCGGTGACATTTCTGAACAAAAGAACAACCTGGATGCTATCAGTAGGTTAAGATCGGAATTGTTCATGGCACTGGATACCCTGGATGTAAAGTTGGCGACAGGAAATACTTCTGAATCCCAGATCATGACACTTGTGCTGGAAGCCGCTGACGTGATCAGGAAGCTAAAAGATGTCAAAGTGAAAATGGTATTGAAGAAGGATGCCCATTTAAAGGAGCGCATGGCCGCCTATGTTACTCAGACAAATCTGACCCCACTCACCTCACTTCTTCTCGCTTTCTTTTCATTGACGGTATTTATATTTGCTTTTAAAAAAATATACATGCATAAGAAGAGAATTCGGTCCTCTGAGTCCTTTTTGTATAATATCCTCCAGAGTACAGATAATATCATAAATTATTATGAACCCATTTATTCGAATGAAGTTATTAAGGATTTTGCAGTTGTTTTTGCAAGTCAGGGTAATAAGCAATACCTGGGATTGTCACCCGAAGAAATAGAGGGAAAACGGGTATCGGAAGTCTTTCCCTACCATCTTCTCAATGGAGAATTGGAGGAGATGATCACAGTTTATGAAGATGGGAAGGTGCGGAGTTTTGACCGGCAGATACAAATCCTTGGTCGGAATTTGTGGTTGCGGTACATCATAAGCCCCATGGATCAGGGAATCACAGTAACTGCTATAAATACGACACCTGAAAGAACTGCAGAAGAAAATTTAAGGTCGGTGAATGAGCAGCTGCGTAATCAAAATCTGACGCTGAAGGAAACCAAAGATTTTCTTGAGTCCATTCTTGAAAGTACAAATAACGGTATCATGTCATTTGAACCTATTTTGAACAAGACGGATATTGTTGATTTTAAATACTTCTACGTGAATGATAATGTAGCAACTATCATTGGGCAACCACGGGAGCAAATTTTAGGACAAACGGTTTCCCATATAAGTCCAAGCATATTTAAATCGGGGGTTTTTGAAAAGATGGTAGCGTCTTACCAGAGCGGGAAAGCAGTGGAGTATGAAACATCTTTTGAAAGGGCCGGAAAGAAGATGTGGTTTTTAGGTAAAGCCATCCGATCCGGCAATGGCATTACAGTTACATCCATAGACATCACTAACCTCAAAAATGCAGTGGATGAACTTCGGCATGTGAACGAGGAACTTGCCATACAGAATTCCATACTGACCGAAGCCAAAAAAATGGCAAAGATCGGAAGCTATACCTTTTTCTTTGAATCCAAAAAGTTTGTTCTGAGTGATAATTTGTACCGTATTCTGGGGCATGAACCCAATGAATTTGAGTCAATTCAGGAGAACTATGCGAAGTTCATTCATCCGGAAGATCTCGTGTTATATAATAGAAAGATGAGACAAATACAGGATCAGCATAAAGTAGTCGAATTCACATATCGTATAATAACCAAACAAAGGAAAATCAAGATTTTAAAAACCAATGGAAATTTCAGTTCGCGAAACGGCCAGAAAATTATGGCCGGGGTAGTACAGGATATAACCAAACAATACGGGACCGAGAGCAAACTTCGTCAAAAAAATATTGAGCTGAAACGCAGCAATACGGAGCTTGATTCCTTTAACAGGGTGGCAAGTCATGACCTTCAGGAACCTCTTCGAAAAATTCAGATGTTCCTCTCCAGAATTGATGAAGAGGATAAACAGAAACTTTCGGAGAGAGGGCAACAGAACCTGGAAAAGGTAAGTCAGGCGGCCATAAGAATGCAATCGCTGATCATCAACCTTTTAACCTATTCCAGGATTGATAACAAACATGAAAATTTTGAAAAAGTGGATCTGGAGGTCGTACTGGAAAAAGTGCTGGAAGACCTTGCCATTCCAATCCAGGATGCACAGGTTACATTGATATATGACAAATTACCAGTGGTTGAAGGAGTTGTTTATCAGCTGGAACAGTTGTTCAGTAATCTCGTATCAAATGCTATTAAATACAGGAATACGGATAAACTGCCCAAAATTAAAATTCTATGTGAAAGAGTGCACCGAAATCAGATTCCTGAAAACTTTCACAAGACGTTCCTTCACTTTCACAAGATCACCTTTGTGGATAATGGTATCGGTTTTGCAGCAGAGTACGCAGAGAAAATATTTGAAGTATTTGAACGTCTCCACCAGAAAACCGAGTATTCGGGAACCGGAATCGGTCTTGCCATTTGCAAGAAAATTGTGGAAAATCACAACGGATTTATACATGCCGTGAGTGATCCCGGAATGGGCTCTGCTTTCATTTTTTACCTGCCCGATTGATTAGCCTTCAAAATATCTCTTACGGTTCACTGACACCTAATAAACCACTTACCTTCAGGCAGGGCTTTAAGATCAATTCCTCTCTGCGAATTGCAGATTTGGGTGTTTCTACCATGGCTTTAGCAGGAATTTAACGTAAAAATTGACCCAAACCGATAATTATGTAACAGAATACGGTAATTGTGTAAAGCGAAGCCATTCCTAACAAGCGAACTTTACTTCACAAAATTAGCAGTTACTATAAGGATTTATCGATGAGCTGCAAAAAATTACGTCCATGAACCGCATATTGCAAATTCTGACCAAACGAACTTCTGGAAACTACAATAGCAAACATCAACCTGTAAAACCGGAGAGAGAAGAAGAAGAATCTGTTCTGGAAAATTTTATAATGGGAATGACCAATCAAAAAGTCACTTCCACGAGTCCGAATTCATAACTGAGGGTTTTTTTCAATCCCTTGCAATGGGGCTGTTATGGTTTTTACGCGGGACTTCGGATATTAAACTTAGCGAAAACTCAGGATAATTTTATTTTGTAAAAATATGCTTTCAAATAAGGCCTGAACTTGTATTGCCCTAATTATTAATTCTTAATAACAACAACATGAAATCGATACAGCTGACATCAAACCCGGTAAGTGATATGTTAAAACATCTTCACACCCACATGGGAGGACAGATTACGAGAGATGCCAATGAGCATATACTCGAGATTGATAATGAACTTGGAAATGGAACCATTCGCGGAATTTCATTTAAAGATAATATTACCTATTTCGAATTTAATATGATATTCAAAGAAGATGTCAGTATTGCCATTGACCCATCAGGACAAAGTCCTATTTATTTTGCTTATTGTTCTAAAGGAAAATTAACCCATAGTTTCGGTTCAGAAGGAGATAAAAGAGTGCTTGAAAATTTTCAGACCGGAATTTTAACCAACAAGTCGTTCGAGGGTCACACTCTTTATTTTGATAAGGATATTCTTCTGCAAAGCTCCCTGATAAGTGTTTACCTTCCGGAAGGTCAGAAGGCAAACACAGGTAATACATTGAAGGAAAAACTTACGGCGACTTTCTTTAATGATATGGGAGCCGGAAACTTCGTTTATATCGGATCTCATAATTTGAAAATTGCGGAACTGATCCAGCAGATGGGTACTATAAGCCAGATCGGACTCGTGAGGAATTTATTACTGGAAGGGTATGTACATATGATCCTTGCCCTGGAGATTCAGCAACATTCTGATGATCTTGAAAAAATGGCTCATACTTCCGGAACCCTTTCCTCACGTGAAATGGACTCTGTCGTTGAGGTTTCTGAATTTATTAAGAATTACCCTGAAACCCAGTTATGCATTAAACAACTCAGTCACAAGTCTGGCCTTTCGCCGTCAAAACTGCAGGAAGGTTTTAAACTGATGCATGATCGTACCGTCTCTGATTATATCAGGGATGTACGGGTACGTAAGTCAGAAGATCTGATCAAAAACACCGATTTGAATATTTCAGAGGTAGTATATAGCATTGGTCTTACCAGCAGGAGTTACTTTTCAAAAATATTCAAGAAGAAGTACAATTGCAGTCCAAAGCAGTATAAGAATCAGCAACAACGGCTGGCTGCAATTGCATAAATATAGTTCCCCCATAATTTAAATTGTAAACCGGTCCCTGCGACCGGTTTTTTTATAACCAGGTACAGCCGTTTTAAAAAGGACCAGCGAAACAAGATCAGGGCAGGTTTTCTTCGGAATTATTCGACAAAAAAACTGCCTCCTTCTCACCATCTTTAATAATACAGGGATATTTTTGTGGTGGAACGGGAGGCAGCGTTTACTCTTGAACGTCCTTAGAAATCAGGAGGCGTTGATCGCTTTTTTGTTCAATCTGTTTTCCGCAAGCTTGTCCAGCGCATTGTCAGCATCGTACTCTTCATTCAGCGTGGTTTGCAGAGACTCCGCTATTTCGCGGTGACCCAACTCCTTGGCGTAGCGCACTGCAGTTCCATAGCCGGAGATTTCGTAATGTTCCACCCGTTGCGCTTCTGCAATCAATCCTGCATCCATCACTTCTTTATCGTCAGCGGCCGAAATAAAATTCTTTACTTCTGCTATCAAGCCCTCCATAGCCTTGCATGTCTCACCCTTAGGAGAAATATTCAGCTCCCTGCAGATTGACTCCAATCGGCTTTTCTGATTTTGTGTTTCTTTCAGATGATTTTCAAATACTTGCTTTAACCCACTATCGCTAGCCTTTTCGACCATTTTAGGCAGCGCATCCACCAATTGGCTTTCTGCACTGTATAGGTCTTTCAACTGATGCTCAAAGAGATCTTCCAATGTTTTCATATTTCAAATTTTAGGATGAATAAAAATTATATTTCAAGTTACTTTGAGACCCAGGAGATGATTGACGTTTATCCACAAAATTATAACGTAATAGCACAGGTATTGCTTTTCACACCACGCTCTTTTACAATGGGGTAATCAGATGGCATCCGGCTTCCGGGCAGCATTATGATGCATGAGGTAATTCCTGATGAGTGTCCTGCCAAAGGTGAATAGAGCCGCAGTTCGATTGTCTGTAAGGCTGTGTCCCTATAGCGTGATCAGGTGGTTTTGACTATGAAATCATTCACAGTAGGTAAGCCGTTTAAATATTGGTACATAGCATCAATACTGCGACTGAGAGATTCCTTTAACTGGGAATAGGACTTGGGTTTTTGTAAATACAAATTGGCTCCCTTATCCTGCAGCACTTCAGCCATTTTGTGATCTAGAGAAGTAGAATAAATAATAATGGGTATTTTGGACAGGGCTGGCTCACTCCGGATGTCATCAAGACATTCTTCCCCATTCATCAGAGGCATATTAAGATCCAGAAATATCATATCCGGCAACCCTTTGTCCTCATCAATCAGATGGGCCATGAGATCGACGCCGTTTTCAAAAGTATTCACTAAAGTTTCAATTCCTAATTCTTCGATTGCATCGCAGAACAAGAGCCGGTCGTCAACGTCATCATCGGCCAGGAAAATACGTAACTTCTTGTCATTCATGCGATAAATATAGTATAATAAAATAGTACTTTTGGGCGGTAATTTAACACAATTACCTTTTGCTTTGGCAGACTCCTGAAATCCTATTTTGGGTCAGTCAATACCATGATAAAAGTTATTTACTACCTGCCCTCACCGTCTTGGTAGCTAAGTTTTGAGACGGTCCATAAAATCCTTTTAACTCATTAGTATTTACGCAAAGAAGCAGGGTCAGGGACGTCATGTTCACATTATTTTCCAGAAGGCTACAGCCGTCATGCGAAGGAGCGTTCAGGCAGCATCTGAAAATGACAGGTATAGCAGGTTTTTTATATCTATCAATAAACGTACATTTAACAGGCGAGCGAAATTCGCGGAATGTCCGGCAATCATGAAATATCTTATTTGCGAATCCCCTGGTAATCTGCTAATTCGGGAAGGAGAGTTTCCTCAGAGGAGACCTTCGGAAGCTATTGTTAAAATTCATAAAGTTGGGATTTGTGGAACAGACCTGCATGCCTATTTGGGTAATCAGGCATATTTTACATATCCCAGGGTGCTGGGTCACGAACTCGCCGGAGAAGTTACAGAGATTGGAGAGAATGCCGGGAATATAAGAGTAGGGGATAAGGTAGTGGTCATCCCTTATATTTCTTGCGGTGGGTGTGTGGCTTGCCAGGCAGGGAAGACCAATTGCTGCCGCTCGCTGCAGGTTTTGGGTGTACATTGTGACGGAGGGATGAAAGAATATATATCATTGCCTGTATCTCTTTTGTTACCAGTGCCGGATGTAAGCTATGAACAGATGGCCATAACCGAGCCATTGGCAATTGCGGCCCACGCGATTCTGAGAAGTGGGTTGGGTCCTGGTAAAATGGTATTGGTTGTGGGTTGCGGCCCAATCGGGATCGCTCTCATCAGGCTGGCGCATCTTGCCGGCGCCACGGTTATCGCGGTAGACAGAAATGCCCAAAGACTGGAATATGCCAGGTCTCAGGCAGGAGCGGATCATATCATTTCCGCTGATACCGATGTGGTTGCGGAAGTTTCCAAAATCACCTCGAACGAGATGGCCCCCTATGTATTTGATGCGACGGGTCAAAAGTCAGCGATGGAACACGCCATTTCATACATGGCACATGGGGGAATCTTAATACTTGTCGGGCTTTATAAGGGCGATCTTATGTTCAGGCATCCTGATATCCATGCAAAGGAAGCAACCATTTTGTGCAGCCGGAATGCGACCAGGACGGATTTTGAATATGTTTTAAATGTCATAGATCAATTTCCTACTAATTCTTATATTACCCATCAGGTTCCTTATACCGAGATGATATCGCAATTTGAGAATTGGACCAAACCGGAATACGGAGTTTTGAAAGCCATGATTAGTTTTTAGTTTTTCCTGCATAATTAACTGGAAATGAAAAAAATAATAACCTTCGGAGAAATAATGATGCGGTTGTCTCCTCCGGGATTTTTGAGATTTTCCCAGGCTGATTATATGGATGTAGTATATGGAGGCGGGGAATCCAATGTAGCTGTATCCCTGGCAAATTATGGCCTACCCGTAGAATTTGTCAGCCGGCTGCCCAAAAATGATTTGGGCCAATGTGCGTTGATGGAATTGCGTAAACGGGGAGTCGGTGTGAATCACATGATTTATGGCGGAGATCGTTTGGGAATTTATTTCCTGGAAACCGGTGCCGTCTCAAGGGGGAGTAAAGTGATTTATGACCGGGCACATTCTGCCATTGCCGAAATTAAAACCGGGATGATTGATTGGCAGCAAATCTTCAGGGAAGCACAATGGTTCCACTGGACCGGTATTACGCCGGCTATCTCGAAGGGGGCAGCTGAGGTTTGCCTCGAAGCCGTTCAGGCTGCGGCGGAATTGGGGGTTACTATCTCCACTGATTTGAATTACAGAGCGAAGCTCTGGAACTACGGGGAAAAGTCTGAAGGAATTATGACCAGATTAACCTCCTATTGTGATGTGATCCTTGGAAATGAGGAAGATGCTGAGAAACACTTCGGCATACGGCCGGAGGGGCTGGATATTACAACACAAGGACATGAAGTTACCGCGGAGGCTTTTTTATCTGTTTGCCAGCAAATGATGGAGAAATTTCCACGTGCCAGGAAGGTGATCACAACGTTACGGGGGTCTATCTCGGCTTCGCATAATACCTGGGCGGGGGTGATGTATGACGGAAAGAAATTGTTCACTTCCCCTCAATATCAGATCACCGATATTGTTGATCGCGTGGGGGGCGGAGATTCTTTCATGGCAGGTCTTATCTACGGGATCCTCACCTATCCAGAAGATGATCAGCTCGCCTTGAATTTTGCCGTAGCCGCCTCTTGTTTAAAACATACCATTAAAGGAGATGCCAACCTTGTATCAGTAGAAGAAGTGCAAAAACTGATGGATGGTGATGCCAGCGGAAGGGTAGCGCGATAAATCAATATTAAAAATAGCAGGTTCCAGACCTATGAAAAATGCATTTCTGAAAATCCATCCTGAAGATAATGTTCTGGTGGCGCTGGCCAACCTGAAGCAGGGATATCTGGTATCTCAGGAAGGGTTGGATTTTCCTTTGGTAACTGACGTTCGGGCCAAACATAAATTCACACTGAGGGCATTGAAGGTGGGGGATGAGGTCATTATGTACGGGGCGCTCATAGGCAAAGCCACAAAAGAAATCCTTTGTGGTGAGAGCATTACCACTGAAAATATTGTCCACGCCGCCTCAGAATACAGGGTAGGGGAACAAAGGCTCCAATGGACACCGCCCCGGATCGATCGATGGAAGGAACGAACTTTTAACGGCTACCATCGGTCCGACGGGAGTGTGGGAACCGCCAATTATTGGCTTGTTATCCCACTGGTATTCTGTGAAAACAGGAATGTGGATGTACTCAAATCGGCACTTATGGAGTCTCTTGGATATCATACGACCGCCGATTTTGTTGTCGATACTGGCGTTCTGATCACAAAATATTCAGAGGGTGCTTCTGAGGAAGAATTGTTATCTGTACCCCTCATCCGTTCCGATGAGGAACTGAAAAAGGACAGGATTTTTCCCAATGTGGACGGAATCAAATTTCTTAACCATGAAGGAGGATGTGGAGGTTTTCGTTTGGACTCGGAGACACTTTGCAACTTGTTTGCAGGCTACATTACCCATCCCAATGTAGCCGGCGCCACTGTACTCAGTCTCGGATGCCAGAATGCCCAGTATAAATTGCTGGAATCAGCTATTTACGATCGTGATCCCGGATTTTCAAAACCCCTGCAAGTTTTGGAACAGCAGAATAGCAAAAGTGAAAGGCATTTCATAGAGGAAGCAGTAAAGCGAACCTTTCTGGGACTGATTCATGCAAATAAAATCAGCCGAAGTCCTGCCGGGTTAGATACCTTGGTTTTGGGCCTGGAATGCGGAGGTTCAGATGGTTTTTCGGGTATTTCGGCCAATCCTGTCCTTGGTTACACCTCTGATCTTCTCGTGGCCATAGGCGGAACCACGATCCTTTCCGAATTTCCTGAGCTCAATGGAGTGGAACAAGAGTTGATCAATCGATGCGCAACGAACAAGAGTGCCGAAAAATTCGCAGATATTATGCGGGCTTATTCTGCCAGAGCAACTGCATTAGGGTCCGGATTCGAGAATAACCCCTCCCCCGGAAATATAAGTGACGGCCTTATTACTGATGCCATGAAATCTGCCGGAGCCGCTAAGAAAGGTGGCACCTCCCTAATAACTGATGTCCTGGACTATTCGGAAAAAGCGCGGGTGAAAGGGCTGAATCTATTGTGCACCCCGGGAAATGATGTCGAAAGCACCACAGGCCTTGCCGGATCCGGTTGCAATATTATCGCATTTACCACAGGCCTGGGAACCCCCACAGGTAATCCTGTCGCCCCCGTTATTAAGATAGCCAGCAACAATGCGCTGGCATCACGAATGAAGGATATCATAGATTTTGACGCAGGTGACATCATCACCGGAGAAAGCACCATAGAGGAGCGTGGTGAAGCACTGTTGGAATACCTCATTAAGGTGGCCGGAGGGGAAGTCGTTCCTGCAGCCGTCCGATTGGCCCAGGATGATTTCATTCCGTGGAAAAGAGGGATTTCACTTTAATATGATGATAGAATAAGCCAATGCAAATTGATGCCCATCAGCATTTCTGGACGTATGACGCGATGCGTCATTCATGGATGGATGATTCCATGAACGCCCTTAAAGTGGATTATATGCCACAGGACCTACTGAAAGTTCTTCGCAGTAATGAAATGGACGGCTGTGTTTCAGTTCAGGTAGACCAGACCCCCGATGAAACAGCTTTTCTCCTAAATCTCGCGCAGAACGAATCCTTTATAAAAGGGGTCGTCGGGTGGACAGATTTAAGAAGTCCGAATATTGAAGCGGAGTTGGAAACTTACCTGCCTCAAAAAAAACTTAGGGGGTTTCGCCATATTTTACAGGGCGAGGAGGATCCCAACTTTATGCTGGGCAATGAGTTTTGCAGGGGGATATCTTTTTTGAAGCGACTTAATTATACCTACGATATCCTCATCTTTCCCCATCAACTGGGGGCTGCCCTCGAATTAATAAAAAAATTTCCTGAGCAACAGTTCGTTATAGATCATTTGGCCAAACCGTACATTAAGAGTGGTTTTTTTGACGGTTGGGCTGTCTTGATGCGAGCGATTGCAGTCTATCCTAATGTGTATTGCAAATTATCAGGAATGATTACAGAAGCTGATTTCCAGGACTGGTCCTCACAACAAATCACTCCCTATATGGATTTGGTGCTTGAATCTTTCGGCACGGGTAGGATCATGTTCGGATCTGACTGGCCGGTCTGCCTGCTGGCAGGAAGTTATTCCACGGTAAAAGGTCTTGTCACCGACTATATAGCCGCATTGAGCAGAGAGGAACAGGCTGCTATCATGGGTCATAATGCAATATCCTTTTATCATCTTGAGCTTTAAATGTTAGAAATACCAGGAGTACTATAACTGAATGACCAAGCTGAACTGCCAAGGGTCGGGGTCTTAATTCAACCCAAATAACATTCTGACCGTAATCCCGGCAAAGTTATTTGGGGAATTCGCCTATTATAGATAGTACCAGCGTTAATTTTTCAGGAAAGTAGGATGCTGCTGGAGACCGTTAACATCACGATGAACCTGTCTCCAAAAATAATTGCAAAGTTCCAGTCTGGATTATTTCATAACAGAAAAGGAATATACCGTTGTGGAATGGAAGGTCTGACCTGGCTCCAGCACGGTACTTGGAAATTCCGGTCTGTTAGGGGAGTCCGGATAATGCTGGGTTTCCAAACAAAGTGCCCCGCGATGCAAATACGTATTTCCTTTCTTCCCACCCCCGGTGCCATCCATAAAATTTCCCCCGTAAAGCTGTACGGCGGGTTGGTCTGTAAAAACTTCCATCACCCTTCCGCTGACCGGCTCAGTGACCTTGGCCGTAAAAGTGAATCCTTCTTCAGTCGTGGGTTCCCCATTGAGGACAAAACTGTGATCATATCCTTTGCCAAGCACGATCTGCTCATGAGTACTGTTTACATCCACACCTACCATTTTTTCTTTACGGAAATCGAACGGGGTATTGGCAACAGACAGTAATTTTCCGGTTGGAATTAAATCCTCGTCCACCGCGATGAACTGATCCGCATTGATCTGTAATAAGTGATCATTAATATCCCCATTTCCTGCACCCTTAAGATTAAAATAAGAATGGTTGGTTAAATTAAGGTGTGTCTTTTTATCCGTTTTGGCTTCATACGCTATCTCAAGTGCGTTATCTTCTGTAAGTGTATAAGTCACCCGGACATCCAGATTGCCTGGAAATCCCTCCTCCATATCCGGAGAAATCCTCTGAAAAGTAATCTGATTTTCATTGTGATCCGCCACCTTCCATACCACCGATTCAAAACCCTTTACCCCCCCGTGCAAATGATTGGAGCCGTTGTTTTTTGCGAGTGTATAAGAGGTACCGTCCAGATCAAAAGTAGCCCCACCAATTCTATTTCCATACCGCCCAATCACCGCCCCGTAATATTTTCCATTGCCGATCATGTAGTCGTCCAGCGAGGAAAAGCCCAGAACAATATCATTGAAAATTCCATGCCTGTCCGGAACCATAAGAGAAACCAGACGCTGCCCGTAATTGGTAAATGTTGCCTCCATACCCTGTTCATTGGTCAGTACATAGAGGGCAACTGGGATCTCGTCTATTGTATCCCTGAAATTCGAAAATAAAAGCCCTGACTTTGTGCTGTCCTGTAAGGACTTTTCCTCATTTTTAGCGGTAGCGGAAGCACGTTTATCCTGCTTGCACCCGTTGCCACCAAAGATCAAAGCAAGACAGATGATACTCATATAGAATAGGCTTTTCATTGTATCTTTATTGCATTTGTGAAGATATAAAATAACTTTACAAACAGATCAATATGTTATATAATAAAGGTGTTTCGGGCTTGAAAAGCAAGGCATTAATTACAGGGGCCTCCTTATTCGTTTTTCTTTACTCCGGCTGCGGTGAGCAAAGGGACGGAAACAAAGGAGGCGTTGCGGCCCCGGCCATCAACCCAGTTGTAACCGTCCAAAGTACCATCCCTGATGGTCTTGAGACCCCTCAGGGTATGTTATGGATTGCCGGAGGCGAGTTTAGACAGGGAGCCTCCTCCGGAGATGCCATGGCAATGAATCACGAAAAGCCCTCGCATATGGTATTGGTAGACGGCTTTTTTATGGATATACATGAAGTTACCAATGCTGATTTTGCCCGGTTCGTTGAGGCGACAGGATATCTTACCGTAGCAGAAAGAGAAATAGATTGGGAAGAACTGAAGCAACAATTACCAATAAACACACCGAAACCTGCCGATTCCATACTTCAGCCGGGTTCCCTGGTTTTCAGTAAAACCAGTAATCCGGTATCTGATCTCAATGATTTTTCCCAATGGTGGCAGTGGTCGGTAGGAGCCAACTGGCGCCATCCGGGGGGACCGGAAACCAGCGTTGAAGGTGAGGAAGATCATCCTGTGGTGCATATTGCCTTTGATGATGCAGTGGCTTACTGCAAATGGGCGGGCAGGCGCCTTCCCACAGAAGCTGAATGGGAATATGCCGCCCGTGGCGGGCTGACAGAGGCCATCTGCTCCTGGGGTAAAGATCTCTCAGTGGTGGCTTCGAGAGCCAACACCTGGACTGGTCATTTTCCGAATCTAAATGACCTCTCGGATGGCTATGAGCGCACCGCCCCTGTTTCCTCCTATCCTCCAAATGCCTTCGGACTTCATGACATGGCAGGAAATGTATGGGAATGGACCACAGATTGGTACAATACACGGTATTACAGTACATTACAGCAAACTCCACCTTTGCTCAATCCCTCCGGGGCTGTAACGCCCCATAACGATGGTAATCCCTATGCCAAAGAAAAGGTGATCAAAGGGGGCTCCTTCCTTTGCCATGCCTCCTATTGTGCCAGTTACAGACTATCGGCCAGAATGGGAAACAGTCCCGATTCCTCCCTGGAACATCTGGGCTTCAGGACGGTCGTCACTCCCAAAATGATACGATCAATCAATTAAAAGTACGCCACCAGGGGTTGTTAAGACCTATGATCCTATAATAACTTTTGATAACTTTCGCCGTAAGGAATTGAACGAAAATCCTACTTTTATACCCTGTCAAAATAAACTTTTCTTACTGAAATCGTCGATTATGTCTGAGAACAGAGAACGTATCAAAACTTTAATACTGGGCTCCGGCCCTGCGGGTTATACAGCAGCTATTTATGCTGCGAGGGCAGACCTTAAGCCGGTTATTTATACGGGAATGGAACCCGGAGGTCAACTGACGACCACCACCGAGGTAGATAATTTTCCAGGGTATCCCAATGGGATTGAAGGGCCAGCCATGATGGCAGAACTTCAGCAGCAGGCCGAAAGGTTTGGAACTGAAGTGCGCATTGGTATGGCAACGGCAGTAAATTTCAGTGATGAGGAAGGAGGAATACATGAGGTGACAATAGATGGAGAGAAGGTAGTGGAAGCGGAAACAGTAATCATTTCGACAGGCGCCGCAGCAAAATATCTCAATATTCCAAGTGAACAGAGGTTACGGGGTGGTGGCGTATCGGCCTGTGCTGTTTGTGACGGATTTTTTTATAAGGGTCAGGATGTGGCCATAGTGGGGGGAGGAGATACCGCAGCGGAAGAAGCATCTTATCTTGCGAACATCTGCAATAAGGTGACCATGCTTGTCAGGAAGGATAGCATGCGGGCCTCAAAAGCCATGCTGCACAGGGTAGAAAATCTTCCGAACATAGATTTAAGGTATAATACGGAAGTAGAAGAAATTCTTGGAGAACAGGTGGTCGAAGGGCTGCGGATGGTAAATAACCAGACCGGGGAAAAAGAGGAAATTGCTATTACAGGATTTTTTGTAGCCATAGGTCATGTTCCGAACACGGCTATTTTCAAGGGACAACTGGAAATGGATAATATAGGGTATCTGATCACAAAAGGCAAGTCTACGAGAACGACGAAACCTGGGGTATTTGCTAGTGGAGATGTTCAGGACAAGGAGTACCGCCAGGCCGTAACAGCCGCTGGAACAGGCTGTATGGCAGCTTTGGATGCAGAGCGGTACCTGGCTTCCATTCAAACAAGGCAGGAAGTAGTGCGATAACTACACAGGAATGAATCAATCGTGGGACTGCGCGCAGTCTGAAGGGTCAGTCCAGTCGTCTATAACTTTCAGATGAAATCCTGCTTCCATCCTCATCTATAAATATCTGGGTGTATGTACTGTCTCCCAATTGCAGCTCCATCTCCCATAGCATCGCGTCATTGGCAATTTTAAGCATAGAAGCCGACATGTATTCCAGTTTTTCGGTCAGGGTTTCTTCGGTTGTTGTGTAAGATCCATATCCAAACCATTCTATAGAATCAGCGGGTACATATCTTGTCCACATCACTTTTCCGTTGTAGAACATTTTTATCTGGCGATATCCTTCTGAGGTAGGGATGGTATCAATAATTTCAGCTCCGTCATAATTGTGCCTGCTGACAAGTTCCCAGGTTCCTTCGATCGTGCGCTTTTTTTGGGGTACAGAAGGGGAATTGTAGGTGGCGGAAATCATCAGAAGCATCAAAACAAGCAATCCAATTAATTTTTTCATGGCCATATCTTTAGTTATTCTCTAAATCTTGTTAAAAGTTACAAATTTTTTCGATTATTCAATAGCAATAAATAGTAATTATTCAATGCTTCAAATTCCACTTTTATTTCTTGTCGACACCATATTTATGCAGAGCGCGGGCCAGAAAATGAATATCTTCTGAAGTGTGGGCTGCAGTTATAACGATCCTGCAATTGGGGGCAGAATTTACACCCGGATAATTAAAATCGGTTATAATAATACCATGGTTCTCTAGATGCCTGCCAAGACTTGTCCCTGAATAACCATAGGAAGGGTGCCCTGGCAAATGTGTTAATACTGGTGATTTACCCAGAATTTTGGCGAAGGTAGCCATGTGGTCATGCAGAAGCGCCCTGTTTTTATCATAAAGTACCTTACTATTCAGCAGTGTTGCCATTGAGGCTGCCCCCGGAGGACTAGCACCTCCGAACAGAGGTGTTTCCTCCATCTGTAACAGGCGCTGCGCTTCTGCAAATACGGCACCACCCTGTACGCCAAGTGCCTTTCCTAAAGAACAGCAAACAACCAACTCTTTTGGATTGAATTTCGCCAGTAATGAATAGATGCCTCCTCCGTCCTTTCCTGTGATTCCCATCCCGTGTGAGTCATCCACTACCAGTATGATCTCTTCCAGGGGAAGCGATGCCAGGCCTTCAAAATGCGGGAAACTGGCTCCTGAAAAATCAATGGAGTCCATACAGAGCACCGGGGTCACCGTTTTATTTGTGGACAAATGTTCGCGCAATGCGATCTTCAGGGAGGTGTAGGTGACATAGGGTTTCTCCCTTGCATTCCCTGCCAAAGGTAAGCTCAGGGCGGAGTGACTGTTTGGCGCCAGAAAGCGTTTGTAACGATCACCGCTGAAATGACCGCATACCAATTGTCCGGCCAGATAACCTGAGGAGAGGGTGAGGGCTCCGGGAGCGCCCACCCATTCGGCGAGGAAATTTTCAGTAGCCTCGTAAATTTTTAGCCGCACATTTGATTTGCGGGAAGCACCATAATTGGTGCCATATTTTCTGATATTTTCCGAAAACAGCTGTTGAAAGTCCGGATCCGTTTGCATTCCAAGATAAGCCGTGCCTCCGAAGTAAAGGAATGATTTGCCATCCAGTAGGAGCTCTCGCCCGGGAAAAAAATCTACATAGTGGATCATTCCCTCAGTGTTATCCCGCTTCCGCCAAGTTCGGGAAAAATAATCCTGCCTTCACCCGTAATTTGAACCCCATCTGCTATATCCGTGGCCAGCAACATGGCTCCGTCCATATCCACATAATCGAGTTGTGGTAATAACTGGGCGATAGCTGAAATCCCAACAGTAGATTCTGTCATGCACCCGACCATAATTTTCAACCCAAGAGATTTGCCCTGTCGGATCATCCGTAAGGCAGGAGTAAGACCCCCGCACTTGGTGAGTTTGATATTGATCCCATTAAAATGAAGTCCGCAGCGTGCCACATCTTTCTCCTCAATACAGCTTTCATCGGCAATGACAGGTAACACACTTCTATGAATCACTTTTTCCATTCCGGCCCAGTCCTCTGCCGGAAGTGGCTGCTCAATAAATTCCACACCGAGTGCTTTTAACGGCCTTGCATTCGCAATGGTCTCTGCAACCGTCCAGGCACAGTTCGCATCTACCCGGAAAACCGATGTCGTATGTTGCCTTAATGCATGAACGATTGCGACATCCTCTTCAGTACCCAGTTTGATCTTATATATAGGCCATGGCTTTTCCTGCATCTTGGCGATCATATTTTCAATGGTATCGATGCCAATTGTATAGTTTGTAAGCGGATAATGATCCGGTGAGGTGCCCCAGAGTCGGTGAAGCGGCTTTCCCTGTAGTTTACCGTAAAGATCATGTGCCGCCAGATCGATAGCACATAGGGCAAAGTTACTCAGCCCGGTTTCCGACAGGGCCTCATGGAGCAGCTCAGGAGTTTTAAACGGAAAGGTGGAGATAAATTCTCTATGCTCTTCGATTTCGGCTTCCATCCGCGCCACGGTGATGTCATAATAGGGATTGGTTGAGGATTCTCCGTAACCGGTCTTTCCGTCAAAACTTAGACATACGATGAGCGCCTGCTGATAATTATATGACTCACGTGAGATGCTGAAAGTGTGCCTCAGAGGTAGCACATATTTTTTAATTTCTAATTCCACCACTACATACTTTCTACTAAGATAACGAAACCAGATATATCAAATTATGCATCCCTGTCGCCTCGAATAGGTGGCACAGGGAGCATCTGATTGGTGTTAGTTGCTTCTTTAGTATTTATGAACGCTGCCGGAAACGGAGTTATTTTTTTGTACTGTAGCCTCTCCCGAATAAGATATATCAGCGCCACTATTCGCCTCTGCGGTAAGACTTTCTGTTACATGCAACGAAATATCGGACCCGCTGCTGGCATCAGCATGGCAAACCTTTACCTTAAGATTTCTGGCGTTTATGTCTGAACCGCTACTGGAATTGGCATAAAAGAGGTTGGCGCTTCCGGAGACACTGATGTCTGCACCACTGCTGGTATCAGCAGTAACCTCGTCCGCATTCAATTTAACTTTCAGGCCGGAACCGCTGCTGGCGTCCAGGGTGATTTTATCCGATTCCAATGTCTCTTCAGCAATGAGATCGGCACCGCTGGAAGAAGACAGACCGGTAATCTCAGGTAAGCGGACATAAATAACATGGGTGGCACGTCCAATATTTTTGATAGCGTGAACCATTAATTTACCGTCTCTGATTTCGGTTCCAATGAGATCGATAACATTTTCATCGGCCTCCACAGTAATTTCAAAGGGTTCACCCTGAGTTACAAAGACGTCCAGGCCCTCAGAAACTGAAACAAGAGTAAATTCCTCTGTAACTTCACGTTTGTCCTTCGCAATTGTGCCATTTCCCTTTAATCCGTCTCCGAAGTTCATATCAAAAGCGCAAGAGGAGAGAAAGAGAGCAATCAAAAGTGTAACGGTGATTTTTGCAAGTGTTGTCATGATGGTTGTTTTTTTATGATCCAAATCAGCATGCGCCGTAAGGATCTGTTGTTTTATGTTGGTCTAAATATCTTTCATCCTGAAAGGACATACACAATTACCTTACTGAATTGTAATAATCGTGTATTGAACTGTCATCTTGTTATAAATCGTTCACATTCACCTTCAATCCGTATTCATCAATCTTCATTCTGATTGAATCCTGTTGGTCATGCACATTAATGTCCACACCGCTTTCATCTATGTTTATCCGGGCTCCATTCTCATTCTCTTCAGCTTCCTGCTCTGTCGGGCAATCCAGACACTGAAGTTCGCCGTTTTCAGTCATTGCCCAGTAGTATCCGGCCATATCGCTCCTAAAAAAGTCCTTATCGTGACGGGTAGCGCTGCCAATGTGGTGCTCAACAGATTCGTCGAGATATAATACGGTGCCCACCGGTAAAAGAACAGAAACCCTAACCTCCTGGTCACGCACGTTATTCGCAATATCCGTTGTGAGGTAATCGTTCAGAAGGACGGTGTTGCCTTGGGCGGTGTAGAAATAATCAATTTTTTCCGCCCTGTTCCTTGCGTTCTCAGTAGAATTTCCATCGGCATCCTTCCGGATATGTATATGAGCCACGGAATCGGTTGATTTCCTGATATCGAATCTCACATCGTCTCTGTAAAGTACCCGCTCTCCCTGTTCATTGTGAGTTACCGTCATTCCATTGATTCCCATGTGATCCTCATTTTCATAGAGGTCATTGCGCTGCATGCTGATCCGGACCGTATCCATTCCTGCCGTTAGTGCTAAAGGCTCCCTGCTGGTGACAGACCCGGTAAAGGCATGAGAGGTGGCTTGCTGAACTCCGAGAACGATAAGTCCGATAATGGACAGCAGCCAGAGACCCAGTAGTGAAAATTTGGCAATATTCCCGATAGAGTTCAGGTTATTCACAAGAATTTTAAGGCCCAGATACAGTACAAAGAAGAATGGAATCCCTACAGCAAAAAATGCCAGGATGGATACAAGCCATACGGGAGCATCCGTAGAATTCACAAGGTCATAAAAATCAAGTCCGGGGATATGGATGATATCAAGGATCCCAACAGAAAACAGACCGATAAAAAGACCAATTAGCGTTGAGGCCCCAATGATAATGAGCAGGATGCCAATAAATTTCCCTATCACCTTAAAAATAAACATGATAATGTCACCCAGGGTATCAAAAAAAGTCTGTCCGCTGCTCTTTACCTTGGAATAATCTACGTTACGGATCCTGTCTCCGACATCTTCAATACTCTCTTTTACCTTGCGCTCAATATTGCTGATATTCACAGGTTCTCCTGTCATATCAAGCTTTTGTGAGGTGGTCTTGGCTTCTGGCACCAGGATCCATAGCAGGATATAAGCAATAAAACCAAAGCCGGTGAACACCCCTAAAATGATAAAAATGAGACGGATCCACAGGGCGTCAAATCCCATATAGTGTTCAAGCCCTGAGCACACCCCCCCAATGTACTTATGATCAATGTCACGGTACAATTTCTTTACCTTGCTATTGGGAATGGTCTTGGCTGACGGTTCATCTTCAAAAATGTCTGAATCTATCATATAATCCTCCGGCTGTCCCATGATCTGGATCACTTCTTCCACTTCTTTTAAGGTGACCACCTGACGGTCACTTTCCATTTTTTCTTGAAACAGCTCGGCAATACGCGCCTCTATATCTGCAATGATCTCATCACTCCCGGTAGTCCCGGAGAAAGATCGTTTGACCGACTCCAGATAAAGTTGCAGTTTATGGAATGCTTTTTCATCTATATGAAACAGGATGTTTGCGAGATTTATATTAACTGTCTTGTTCATTGTTCGTTATTTTTAGTATTGGTAACCAGATTAACGGCCGCTAGGAGTTCGTCCCAAGTGGTATTGAGCTCTCTTAGAAAGAGCACCCCGGTCTCTGTCAGGGCGTAATATTTGCGGGGAGGTCCGGAAGTGGACTCTTCCCAGCGGTAGTTGAGTAACCCTGCGTTCTTGAGTCTGGTAAGCAGCGGATATATAGTACCCTCTACAACCAGCATCTTGGCGTCCTTCAGAGTTTCCAGGATCTCCGACGCATACTTTGCTTCTCCGTTAATAATGGAAAGTATACAGTACTCCAGGACCCCCTTGCGCATCTGCGCTTTCGTGTTTTCTATATTCATAATTTCTTTCTTCTTTTCACGCTGATAAATCAGCTTGCTGAGTTAACTGTTCGCTTTTGATGATTCATTCGCTTGTTTCTTCGTATGCCTCCCCGGGCATATCATGAACTCTTTCTTTGATGAATAAACTCCATTTTTCCGGTGTGATGAGTACCGGGGCATTTGATTTACTGACTTTTGTGGTCATAACTCAATTCTCTTTTTATTCTCCACGCATTCGCTTCAAATATCCATAAGTGGGTAAATTTGGCGATGTCCCCTTTTTCATATTCCCCCTTCCCATTTAAGAATTCAAAATGATGGATTCCCGTTTGTATCGCACCATAGAGTTCGCCCTGATCATAGAGCGGAAATACTTCCAGGCTTCCATTGACAAGAATTCTTTTGGAGGGTTGAGAGTCTCCGTCTGTTCTTTTGGCACAACCCTCTGATATCTGCTTTAGAAACCCGTCTCTGCCTTCGGTAAGACCTCCCTTATCATGATAGAATTCAAAATCCTCAGTAAAGAGAGATTCAAGGGTGTTGAGGTCACAGGTATCAAAAGCAGCTCGGAAAAGCAGGCTGTCTCTGCCTTTAAGTGTTCTTTCAATTTCTGCAGTGTCAGACGGTTGTCCCCAAGACAGTTGAGCATAGCAGCCTAATAGGAGGGCGGAAGCCATGAACCGAATAAAGTTCATTATCTGATGAATTTGATAGTTAGAGGATAGGCGAAGGTCTGTCCTTCGCTTGTTCTTATGGTGGCAAGAATAGTATAGACCAGGTTCACAACGAAGAGTCCCACTCCGAGCAGGCCGGTGATGCCTAATGGCCACCAGCGTGTAAATTTGAAATTATCAGTATCCAGGTGGAAATTAAAACTGTCCCAGTCGTTCCATTGCCAAAGATCAAAAAGATGTCCGTCAACCACTGCTGGTAACAGGCCGAATAGGAAAGGGACGGAAATAAGTCCGAGCACCACGGAATACAATAACAGGCTGATTTGAAAATTTAGCGCCTGCTTCCCGTTATAGTCAATAAAGGGAGAATTGTTCTTATTGGACATCCATAGAATAAGAGGTACCAGAAAATTTCCGAAAGGAAAGATAAACCTGCAGAAGGTGGAAGCGTGAATGATGGCTGACACATTTTTCTCGTGCTTGGTTATGGTCTCTGTCATGGCATATTAGTTTCTTATGCAAATATATAGTTTAAAACAAGTAATATGCAAAACATAGTACTTAATATTAACATATATTTAACATTTTAAAGATACCCTTTTTTCAATACTTTTAGGCTATCAAACCAGAATCATGTCCTCTCTAGTCCGTAAATTCAACACTTTTACCTTTTTCCGGCTCCCGGCTGCCTGGTGGTGCGGTGTTCGTCTAAAATATCTGGATCAAACCAAAGCTGTCGTTAGTGTCCGCCATCACTGGTTCAACCAAAATCCTTTTCAGTCAATGTTCTGGGCTGTACAGGGCATGGCGGCCGAATTTAGTACCGGAACCATGGTGATCCACCAAATCCGGCAATCAGGTCAGCCGATTTCCATGCTTGTGGCGGCGAACAAAGCGGTATTTACCAAAAAAGCTACCGGGCGCATCACTTTTACCTGTGAGGACGGTCATCTCATTTCTGATGCCTTGAGAAAAACAATCGAGACAGGGGAAGGGCAGACCCTGTGGATGAAATCTACAGGGATCAATGAAGGCGGAGTTGCCGTTTCTGAATTCCACTTTCAATGGACCCTGAGATTGAAACGCTGAGATAGCGATTTTCTGCTGATTATAAGGGAAAAGAAGTAAGATATGTGGAGGGGATCTTCCGGCAGACTTTGCTGTAACGAAAGCAGGATTACTGCTACTTATTAAAAAATGACAGCTTGGGAATCAGATCTTAGCTAACGCCTCTTTAATTACGTATAACTAAAATAATAACAACCATGAACGCACATGAAATCGATTACACCATTTTTGGGGAGGAAATGCAATATGTAGAAATTGAACTGGATCCTCAGGAAGCAGTGGTGGCCGAGGCCGGCAGTTTTATGATGATGGACACCGACATCAAGATGGATACCATCTTTGGAGATGGCTCCAATCAGGACAGCAGTGTACTGGGAAAAATATTTTCTGCCGGGAAACGGATACTCACCGGGGAAAGCTTGTTTATGACGGCATTTCTGAACGTCGGGATGGCAAAACGCAAAGTTAGCTTTGCCTCCCCCTATCCCGGAAAGATTCTGGCCATTGACCTGTCTGAAAAACAAGGCAAATTTATATGTCAGAAGGACGCCTTTCTCTGCGCGGCAAAAGGGGTATCCATTGGGATCGAATTCTCCAAACGGCTGGGAAGAGGCTTGTTTGGTGGTGAAGGTTTTATCATGCAGAAGCTGGAAGGGGATGGTATGGCATTTGTGCATGCTGGGGGTACCATGGCCAAAAAGGTTCTTGGTCCTGGAGAGGTAATAAAGGTAGATACCGGCTGTATTATCGGATTCAGCAAAGATGTGGATTATGATATTGAATTCGTGGGAGGTATTAAGAATACTGTTTTTGGGGGAGAGGGATTGTTTTTTGCGACGCTCAGAGGGCCGGGTACCGTATACGTTCAGTCGCTGCCTTTCAGCAGGCTTGCTGGAAGGGTTTGGGCCGCGGCGCCCAAGGGCGGAGGAAAACACAAAGGAGAAGGAAGTATCCTGGGAGGTCTGGGTAATATCCTTGACGGGGACAACCGCTTCTGATTACATTTAATCCTGACACTGGGTCATTCAAAAATTATTCTTTTCTTTGATCCCGATTTGGCCAGGATTTAAATGGATTTTAAAAGACTATTGACTTTTTTAGAGGCACTTAACCTCAATAATTCCAGAGAATGGATGCATGAGCACTTAGGGACCTACAAGCAGTTGCGTAGCGATTTTGTTCAATGGCTTGATACAACGGATGAAGCCCTGGCAGCTATTGACGCTTCTTATTTTCGAACGCCTGGGAAAAGGGCTATCAGCCGTATCAATAACAACCTGATGTACCATCCTAATAAACCGGTCTATAAGGATCATTTCGGGGCGGTCCTGGACAAAGCGCCGGGGACTGCAGATTTTTATCTGGAAGTCGGAATCCGGGGATCCCTTTTTGCCGGAGGCTTTTGGAGACCCGAACCATCAAAACTTAAAAGCATACGGGATGCGATAGATTATGAAGGTGAAGAACTGTTGCGTGTCATGAATAATCCCTCATTTATCTCGGCCTTTAATGGTCTGTATGAAGATGAAAAATTGAAAACAGCCCCTAAAGGATTTCCAGCTGACCATCCACATATTGCTCTGTTACGGAATAGGACTTTTGCTGTGATTCAGCGGGTGTCGAACGATTCATTGCGCGAATCCGATTTCCGGCAAATGGTCATACAGGCCTACCAGCAGATGCTCCCATTCCGTCGCTGGCTCAACAAGGCGGTAACTGTTTAATTCATATGAATATTACATAAAGGACATGACGCAGAAGATCAGAAATATAAAGAAGGAAGTACTTTCCGATAACTGGTATGTTCTTAATAAGTATACCTATGAATATCTTAAAGAAGACGGCAACTGGGAAGAACAGCAGCGCGAGGCTTATGATCGCGGCAACGGGGCGGCCATTCTGCTGTATAACCGGCAAAGAAATACGGTTATTCTCACCAGGCAATTCCGAATGCCCACTTATGTGAATGGGAATTCCGGGGGATTGATGATTGAGGTTTGTGCCGGGTTGCTGGACGGCGAACATCCGGAAGACTGTATCAGGAAGGAAGTCACAGAAGAAACGGGATATGAAATTGACAAAGTTCGCAAAGTCTTTGAATCCTACATGTCACCGGGATCAGTAACTGAAATCCTTCACTTCTTCGTCGGAGAATATGAAGCCCGGATGAAGACAGGACGGGGTGGGGGGGCCTCCCATGAAACTGAAAATATAGAGGTTTTGGAATATACTTTTCCGGAAGCCATGGCACTCGTGGCTACAGCAGCGATCCGTGATGCCAAAACCATTATGCTTCTGCAATATGCGGCTATACACGGGCTACTGACAATGTAGTGCGGTCAAAAAAGGATTGAGGGCCTGTGGGAGACATTCTTAATAATGATCCCTTACCCATTCAAAAAATTTTTGCATTTCCAGCTTGATTTCGGACGATGGGACAGTAAAATGATTGTTCATAAAGCTGACAATCAGCACTTTTCCGGAATTTGCTCTCAGAAAACCGCTGACACAATAATTATTGCTCAGCGTCCCTGTTTTGGCATAGAGATAGGCTTCGCTCTTCCCACGAAACCAATCTTTCATGGTCCCGGATTCCCCTCCTGCAGCAAATAATGAAAATAGCCTTTCATTCGGTATTTCGCGATATAATTTTTCCAGCACAGCTACCAGGGACTCCGGGGTAAACAGATTGTAGCGGGAAAGCCCTGATCCGTCCACCCATCGCGGTGGCTGTTTCAGATCAGAAAGGTAGTTTTCAAGCACATAAGATCG
>JBGTMS010000097.1:0-63713 GCA_041743425.1 Zeaxanthinibacter sp.
TGGAAGTTCCCCTGAGGCGCAATTGGTCGTACGGGATGGAAAAGCGGAAATACATCCGATAGCCGGCACCTTTAAAAGGACCGGGAACGATCAGGAAGATATGGTGCTTGCCACTAAACTCTCTCAGGATGACAAGGAAAACAGTGAACATGTGATGCTCGTAGACCTTGCCCGTAACGATCTCAGCAGAAATGCCACAGGAGTCAGGGTTGAAGAATACCGGGAAGTACAGTACTTCTCCCATGTCATCCACCTGGTTTCAAAGGTGACAGGGTACAAGAAAAAAGACATTCCGACCATGAAGGTGGTTGCAGATACCTTCCCGGCAGGCACCCTCAGTGGGGCTCCAAAGCATATGGCCATGCAGCTTATTGAAAAATATGAGAAAACCAACAGAGGCTATTATGGCGGGGCTATTGGATTTATGGCCTTCGACGGGGATTTTAATCACGCTATCATGATCCGAACTTTCCTTAGTAAAAACCACATGCTTTACTACCAGGCAGGAGCTGGTCTGGTGGCGGCCTCGGATCCGCAGAAGGAACTGGACGAAACCTATAATAAACTGAGCGCGCTGACCAAAGCCCTCGAAATTGCGGAATCTATTTGAAAAGTCCGCCTGTAAGGGTGCCCGGGTGTTTCCTGAATGGCGGATGATAACCTATCCTATGAATAATGAGTAAAATGCGGCAGATTCCAACACCAGATACAACCCAGGTTGCACCCGCTCCCGGACTTCAATACAGTACCGGGGTCCGGGAGGTGCTTGTCATAGATAATTATGACAGTTTCACCTATAATCTGGTGCATTATCTTGAAGACCTTGATGCCGTGGTCACCGTCCGGCGCAACGATCAGCTCCTCCTTGAAGAAATCGACGCCTTTGACAGAATTCTGTTATCCCCAGGTCCCGGAATCCCTGATGAAGCCGGGCTGCTGAAAGAAATCATTGCTCGCTATGCACCCACTAAAAGCATCTTTGGAGTCTGCCTTGGTCTTCAGGCCATCGGGGAGGTTTTTGGTGGCACACTGATCAACCTGCAGGAAGTTTATCATGGCGTAGCCACCTCCATCCGCATCCTGAGCCAGGATCCTCTTTTTGAAGGCCTGCCTGAAGAATTAGAAGTGGGCAGGTATCATTCATGGGTAGTTCACCCTGATCTTCCCGCCCAACTCAAAGTGACTTCAGTAGATCAGAATGGTCAGGTGATGTCCATACGACATACAGAATTTGATGTTTGTGCCGTACAATTCCATCCGGAATCTGTGCTCACGCCTCATGGTAAAAAAATCATTGAAAACTGGCTCGTTTCCGGGGACCAAAAAAAATTCAAATGAAGGATACGCTGAACAGACTGATCAATCACGAAAAACTTTGTAAGGAAGACGCCCGTAATATCCTCGTGAACATAGCACAGGGAGGTTACAATACGAGCCAGATCGCCGCTTTTTTAACCGTGTATATGATGCGGAGTATCAGCATAGAGGAACTGGAAGGTTTCAGGGACGCTCTTCTTGACCTCTGCCTTGCTGTAGATCTCTCTGAATACCAACCCATCGACTTGTGCGGAACGGGAGGTGATGGGAAAGATACTTTTAATATTTCGACCCTCGCTTCCTTTGTTACCGCCGGAGCTGGAATACCTGTGACCAAACACGGGAATTACGGGGTGTCATCTAAATGCGGCAGCAGCAATGTCCTGGAGTTTCTTGGAATTACCTTCAGCAATGATGCAGCCTTTCTGAAAAAATCGCTGGATGTGGCCGGGATCTGTGTCCTTCATGCACCATTGTTTCATCCCGCAATGAAAAATGTAGCCCCGATCCGAAAGGACCTGGCCGTGAAAACCTTTTTTAACATGCTGGGGCCCATGGTAAATCCTGCCTTTCCAAGATATCAGATCATCGGAGTGTTCAATCTTGAGCTGGCTCGTATGTACGGCTATCTCTATCAGAATACTGATATACATTATACCATCCTGCACAGCCTTGACGGCTACGATGAAATCTCCCTTACCGGCCAGGCAAAAACTATATCCAACCACAAGGAGGCCCTCCTCACCCCAGCTGATTTTGGGGTAAATCCGGTACTCCCTTCTGACATTGGAGGAGGAGATAGCATTGATGAAGCTGCCCAAACCTTTATGAATATTCTTCAGGGTAAGGGCACGGAACCTCAGGTTCATGTAGTCTGTGCAAATGCCGGAATCGCTATTGCGACGGTCAGGAGTCTGTCGGTAAAGGAGGGTTTTGAAGTAGCCATGGAATCCCTGAATAGTGGAAAAGCGCTGACAGCATTGAAGAAGTTACAGGAGGTGAGTGCATGAGAGACATTCTGAAAGAAATAGTAGCGGAAAAACATCGGGAAGTCGCCCTTAAAAAAATGGTGGTCCCCGGAAAACAACTGGAAAAATCTGAGTTGTTTTCAAGAGAGACTTTGTCTATGAAAGAAAGTCTGCTTACATGTCCGGGTGGGATCATCGCCGAACATAAAAGAAGATCCCCGTCCAAAGCAGTCATCAATCAGCAGCTAAGTGTCGAGGAGGTTGTCCAGGGCTATGAGAAGGCTCATGCCGGCGGAATTTCAGTTCTGACAGACGGCCGTTATTTCGGAGGTTCTTTAGAAGACCTTTTAATTGCAAGGGCTTCTGTGAACCTCCCATTGTTGAGGAAGGAATTTATAATTGATGAGTATCAGATATTGGAGGCCAAGGCATTTGGAGCAGATGTCATCCTGCTTATTGCCGCGATCCTCAGCCGTGATCAGATTCAATTGTTTACACAATTGACGAAAAGTCTGGGAATGGAAGTGCTGCTGGAAGTGCATAGTGAAGAAGAGTATGAGACTTCTGTAATACCAGGTTTGGATATGATAGGAGTGAATAACAGAAACCTTAAAACATTTGAAGTAGATCTGAATACCAGCAAAACCCTGGCCGGAAAAATATCTCCGGAATTTACAAGAATATCGGAGAGCGGAATCAATTCTCCTGAGTCGATCAGGGATCTCCAGACCTTTGGATATAAAGGATTTTTGATAGGTGAGCTGTTTATGAAGACCGACAACCCCGGAGCCAGTGCAAAAATTTTCATTAACCACTTTCGTCAATGAGTACAGTTGATTTCATGTCCGGTGATTTGTTAAGACCCGATGCTCTTCTATATGTGAGCCATACAGCCCGTTCCTGCAATATACAATGCGACATTTCCCGAAGAATTATTTCCTGTACTTCTGAGTTCAAAACCTTGGCGCTCCCGCTGAATGAAAGTCCGACACTATGGAATTAAAAGTATGCGGCATGAATTTCAATCCGATGGAGGTAGCCAAACTTCATCCGGATTATCTCGGATTCATTTTTTGGAAACCTTCAGCCAGAGCCTTTACAGGTGAAATGATGAACATTCCGCCGGAAATTAAAAAAGTAGGTGTTTTTGTAGACACCCCAATTGAGGAAGTGGTTGAAACAACCCGAACATACTGCCTGCACGCAGTGCAATTGCACGGGCAGGAAAGTGCTGATTACTGCAGGGCTCTCCGGACCCAATTTCAATTCAAAGACATGCAGCATTGCAACTCTCAGGCAGGAGCCGAAGGTCTACATCGACCCACCGGGATTATAAAGGCATTCCGGATCGGGGAAGACTTCGATTTTGAAGTATTGCGTTCCTACGAGGCAGTGTGCGACCATTATTTATTTGATTCCCGAGGAGAGCTTCCGGGTGGGAACGGATATGGGTTTGACTGGTCCCTGCTGAGCGCTTACCCTTCTTCCAAACCATTTTTCTTGAGCGGCGGTATAGGTCCTGGTGATGCGATGAAAGTAAGAGCTTTTTTTTCGCATCCGAGTTCAAGGTACTGTATGGGCATTGATGTGAACAGCAGGTTTGAGATCAGCCCGGGTAATAAAGATGTCAGGGAACTCCGGAAATTTCTGAAAGTACTGCGACAAAAAAGTATAAACTAAAAAAATAAAGATGGCGAAAAGTTATCATGCGGATGAAAAAGGTTATTACGGGGAATTCGGGGGAGCATTTATTCCGGAAATGTTATATCCGAATACGGAAGAGCTTCGGGTGAACTATCTGAAGATTATGGAGGAACCTGCATTCCAGGAAGAATTCGCAACCTTACTACGTGATTACGCGGGCCGGCCCACTCCTTTATTTTTTGCTTCCAGATTGTCCGAACATTATCGTGCCCGGATTTACCTGAAGCGCGAAGATCTCTGTCATACCGGAGCGCATAAAGTAAACAACACCATCGGTCAGATCCTGATGGCGCGAAGACTTGGCAAAAACAGGATCATCGCGGAAACAGGGGCCGGCCAGCACGGTGTCGCCACGGCCACCGTATGCGCCCTGATGGGGCTGGAATGCATTGTATACATGGGAGAAATAGACATTGAGAGACAGGCACCCAACGTGGCCAGAATGAAAATGCTGGGTGCCACTGTCCGTCCTGCCCGTTCGGGCAGCAGGACATTAAAAGATGCTACCAACGAAGCCATCAGGGATTGGATCAATAACCCCGTAAATACCCATTACATCATAGGATCAGTAGTTGGGCCCCATCCATATCCCGATATGGTTGCCAGATTCCAGTCGGTGATTTCCGCTGAGATCAGGTCCCAATTATCCGAAAAGGAGGGCAGAACGGACCCCGACTATGTGATCGCATGTGTGGGAGGCGGAAGTAATGCGGCCGGGGCCTATTACCATTATCTGGATAATGAATCGGTGGGAATCATCGCTGTGGAAGCTGCCGGAAAAGGCATTAATTCCGGCCATAGCGCTGCGACCTCCGCCCTGGGCAGGGTTGGTATTATTCATGGGAGCAAGACCTTGCTGATGCAGACAGGTGATGGTCAAATTACGGAACCGTATTCTATTTCGGCAGGGCTCGATTATCCGGGAGTGGGTCCGATGCATGCGAATTTATACACATCGGGCCGGGGAGAATTCATTTCAATAACAGATGATCAGGCCATGCAGGCAGGAATGAAGCTTGCGCGTATGGAAGGTATTATCCCCGCCATCGAAACTGCTCATGCATTTGCTGTCCTTGAGGAAAAGCAGTTCAGGGAAGACGCGGTCATCGTCATTAACCTCTCCGGACGGGGAGACAAGGATCTGCAAACCTATATTGACTACTTTAAATTATCATAAAAATGTTCCCGCCATCGTAGGGCAATTGAAAATATGCAAAATGACATGAATCGGATCAAAGAAAAATTAAAGTCAAAAAGAAAGATCCTTTCTATCTATTTTACGGCAGGGTACCCGGAACTCCGGGATACGGTCGGGATCATACAGGCTCTTGAAGCGAATGGTGTAGATATGATAGAAATAGGCCTGCCTTTCAGTGATCCGCTGGCAGACGGACCAACCATACAGGAAAGCTCTGCAAAGGCCCTGAAGAATGGTATGACTACAGAATTGCTGTTCCGGCAACTCAAAGATATTCGCAGCTCAGTAACTATCCCCCTCGTATTGATGGGCTATTTTAATCCTATACTTCAGTATGGGGTTGAAAAATTCTGCGAACACTGCCGGAACGTTGGTATTGACGGACTTATTCTGCCGGATCTCCCGCTGGATGTATATCTGGAAGAATACCAGACGATTTTCAGCGAGCAGGGCCTGATTTGCATCTTTCTTATCAGTCCCCAGACCAGTGATTCCAGAATCCGGGAAATTGACAGGGTCTCCGATGGATTTATCTATATGGTCAGTTCTGCCAGTACGACCGGGAGTAACAAGGGATTTGGAAAAGAGCAAACAGACTACTTTGAACGCGTCGCCGCTATGGATCTGAAAAATCCGCTGGTGGTTGGCTTTGGTATTGATTCCGCCGGTACTTTTGAGCAGGCTACGGCCAAAACTACCGGTGCCATTATCGGCTCGGCATTTATCCGGCATCTGACCGATCACGGTCCGGATAGCATTGCTGATTTTATTAAAAGAATTCGCTAGATTTAGCCAAACATATTTCCGACACTTCATGAAAATTCTGGTTTTTTTAGTATTAGCCTTCCTGTCAACCATTTGTAAAAGTCAGGATTCTGCCCAGTTAAAATCACAAGTCATGCACAGCATTGATGAGCTGAGGGATTTTGTTTCTATCCCCAACGATGCTCTGGAGCATTCAGATATCAACAGGAACTTATCCTGGCTGACAAAAAAGTTTAATGACCGCGGTTTTAATACCTCAGTGCTGCCAACTTCCGGGGAATCTCTTTTTTTTGCTGCCTTGCCGATGGCTGATGAGAAACCCACCATCCTCTTTTACATGCATTTTGACGGGCAGTCGGTAGACCCATCTAAATGGGATCAACCCGATCCGTATGAAGTAGTACTAAAATCTCCGGAAGGGGGTGGCTGGAAGACCGTACCTTTTACAGAACTCAACGACAACATTCAATATGACTGGCGCCTTTTCGGTCGCTCTACTTCCGATGATAAAGGGCCGATTGTCATGTTCCTCAATGCCATCGATCTTATCAGAAAAAATAAGCAGCCCATCTCGTTCAATATCAAAGTCATTCTGGATGGCGAGGAGGAAAAAAGCAGTGCTCCGCTGCCAGAAGCTGTTAAACAATACCGGGAATTGCTGGAGGCCGATTTTCTGGTGATCGCAGACGGTCCTGTGCATTCCTCAGGAAAACCTACAATTCTGTATGGCTGCCGGGGGATCACAACCCTGACATTGACAGCCTACGGGCCTGTGGTACCACAACACAGCGGGCACTATGGAAATTACGCACCAAATCCGGCCTTTCAACTGGCACAATTACTGGCAGGAATGAAGGGAGCTGACGGGAAAGTAACCATTCCCGGGTATTATGACGGTATATCCCTTGATGAAAATACACTTAAGGTACTCAGAAGTGTCCCGGATGATCCTGAGGACATGCACCGTCACCTGCAAATAAATGAGCCCGAAAAAGTGGGTGGCTTTTATCAGGAGGCTTTGCAGTATCCGTCCCTGAATATTCGCGGGATGTCTTCCGGATGGACTGGAGATAAGGCACGGACCATTGTCCCGGAAAGTGCCTCTGCAGAACTGGATCTCAGGCTGGTACCGGAAACTGACGGAATCCGCCTTAAGGAACTTGTCAAAAAGTATATCCGGGAACAGGGTTATTTTATTACTGCCAGAGATCCCGTTGAGGCGGAACGAATGAAGCATCCCAGGCTTCTGAAGGTGAGCGAAGGAAGCGTTACGGATGCCTTTAGGACTGATCTGGAAAATCCGTATGGTAATTTCCTGGTCAATACCCTGAAGAATGCATTTGAACAAGAGGTAGTTCGCATCCGCATTTCAGGAGGTACCGTTCCCATCGCCCCATTTATTAATGAGCTAAAGATCCCTGCATTTCTTGTGCCTATGGTCAATCCTGACAATAATCAGCATAGCCCCAATGAGAATATAAAAATTGGGCAAATAGCCTATGGCATAAAAGCATTTTATGCGATTTTCAGTACAGCGCCTCAATAAGGCTGTGTGGGGGGTGAGTTACTTCTTCAGAGAAATCAGGATAACCCCGTTACCTCCCCGTGAACCATAAAGTGTAGCCTCCTCACCTTTTAAAATTTCAATGGTGCGAACCTCAGCCGGGTTCACAAAAGAGATATCCGTAAAATACCCTCCGTCCACTATCATAAGAGGATCCGAATTAGCCTCTACGGTAATACTTGACGTTCCTCTGATCCTTATTTTCGAGCCCACAACCACAACTCCTGAAAAACGTTCTTGTATCATCTCATAGATGTTATTATAATTCTTATATATCTCACTGCCGGCTTCCGCTACCCTTTCACGCTTGAATCCAAGGGCTTCCAGCTCCACACTGCTCATTGATTCCGTCGCCTTGGGGTAGGTGAAATCTGCACGCTTTCTCCCATCATAATACATTGTCAATAAGCCATAATTAGGGGAATAAACGCTTAAGGTGGTGCTTTCTTTCCGTAGTGAAACACGGTAATTTCCCTGTTTGTCGGCCCGGCTGTCCGTACGTACCGAGTCCAGATAAAGGATGGCCCGGGGCACAGGTCTTCCATAAAAATTGGAGACCCTGCCAACTACTGTTAACACCTCATCGGATTCCTGAGAATGAAGTGAAAGCAGACCCGAAAGGCATACCCACATTGTATAAAAAAGAACCTTCATAACTACCTTAGATAAGGTGCACCTGGTCGACGCACCATAGGCCTACTGAAGATAGTGCTTTGATACAATAAAACCCTCTGAAACAAACGATAAGTTTGGAAAAGCAGACGGTCAGGTATTAAAATGATGTTAACATTCCCTAACAAAGAATTAGGTTCCCCTTAACGCACATCCGAAGGAAGGCTTCGTAACTTGTTGGTAGTATTAATAATAAATTTAAAAGCCATGGGAAATATAAGCGATAAGCGAAAATTTAAACCGAAAGTAAATCAAACGAATCCTACAAACCCGACAGGAAATACCAATTTAGAATCTAATAAATTCGATATTGAAAAATCCACTATTAAAGAGCAGCAAAATAAAAAATAGCGAGGAAGTAACTCATACGTCGTTGTCTAGAAATAGGCTTTGTATTGCATTACCCGGAAGTCAACAGTGTTGAATTCCGGGTTTTTTTCTTTGAGCCTTTGATACGCTTTCATACTACCCACTGCCCTGTTGGCGGCTCCTGAAGGGGCGGTAAGCGATATGGTTCGTATATTTCTTCCCTCTGCCAGAAAGAACTCATGTATTCTGGGGACTTCCAACGAAACAGGCCTCATGGTTAGCCCTTCCCTCTTTAAAAGCTTTCTGAAAAGGAATTCAGGACCATTTTTGCTGTTACCTCCAGTGAAGAGGAGGGTGTGTACCTTAGGATATGCATGAAGATAGCCCAGCAGGTCACGTAATTGTATATCCTGCATTCCCAGGTCTGAAGCATCCATCCTGAGGCGACGGGCACTCTTGACAATATCACAGATCCCGATCCTCCTTCTTCTCAAAAAATTCTTCCTTTGCTCAACAGCGCTCGTTGTAGTTTCCCAGGATAATTGAAGGTCAAAGATCCTCTCAAGTATACGCCATAACTGCCCGTCGGCGCTCCCATAGCAAAAATCGACGTCCCCTGGTTTCAAATTCCGGGTGGAGAATCTGGGTGGTGGAAGCGTTCCTACGATTAGTTTTGTAGTTTCTCTGAAAAGGAAGGGCTCATAGGGATGTGAATGGAGGAACATGAATCGAATGAAATCAGTAAAACTATTTAACGTGAATAACGGATATGCGAATGAAAATGGATTATTCTGTATCCCAACCCTAAAATGGAGGAAAAACCCTCTAAAAAAAGCTCCTGACAGAGAAAATTATTGCCTTTTAGTTTCAGGGTAAGATAATTTTCGACTTGAAAACCTTAACCGTTATTCATATTATTTATTTGAGGCTAATTATCAGGTCCTCCGCATTTACCAGGCTGCCACTGCTCAACTGGATCTTATCCACAGTTCCCTCTTTCGTCGCAGTGACAGTTGTTTCCATTTTCATAGCTTCAATTACAAACAAAGGCTCGTTCTTTTTGACTTTCTGTCCTTTCTTGACCAGTACACTGGAAAGCAATCCCTGCAAAGGAGCACCAATTTGCTTCGGATCATCTGGCCTGACCTTTGTATTTTCTATTTTGGTGACTTTTATACTGGTATCTTTGACATTGACTTCCCTTAACTGGCCGTTTACCTTGAAAAAGATCCCAACCATGCCGTCCTCATCCGGTTCCCCGACTGAAACAAGGGATATCAGGATATTTTTACCCCGGTCCAATTCTACTAGTATTTCCTCCCCTACGTCCAATCCATAGAAAAAATTCTTTGTAGGGATAGCCATTACATTCCCATATTTTAAATGGTTGTTATAAGCTTCGGTAAAAACCTTCGGGTAGAGCTTATATGAAAGAAAATCTGTCATCATCAATTCCCTGCCCATCCCCTTGTCAAATTGCTTTTTAAAAGCTGAGAATTCCTTGTCAAAATCGATGGGTTCAAGATGTGCGTTGGGACGGTTGGTATAAGGCTTGGCTCCTTTAAGAACCAGTTTCTGCAATTTTTTGGGAAAGCCTCCGACAGGTTGCCCAAGGTCACCCATAAAAAAGCTAATAACCGATTGAGGGAAAGAAATGGTATCCCCTTTTTCCAATACATCCTTAATAGTGTACCCGTTACTGATGAGGTACTGTGCCATATCCCCAACCACCTTGGAACTTGGAGTGACTTTTACTATATCACCGAAAAGTTGATTCACTTCCCCGTACATTTGAGTGACTTCAGGGAATTTATGTTCAAGCCCCAGTGCTATGGCCTGTCCCTTAAGATTGGAATACTGACCGCCGGGGATCTCATGGGTGTACACCTCCCCTGTTCCTGACAACAGCCCTGACTCAAACGGGTAATAATATTTCCTCACGGTTTCCCAGTAATTACTATACGCTGCCAGTTTCTGACTGTCCATAAGATGCTCCCTTTTATGAAACCTCAGCATTTCCATCACAGCATTAAAATTAGGTTGTGAGGTAAGTCCGGACATTCCGCCAAGCGCCACATCTATTACATCCACTCCGGCCTCCACCGCCTTCAGATACATTGCCGCCTGTATAGAGGAAGTATCATGGGTATGCAGATGGATCGGGATTTTGATTTCTGACTTCAGGGCGCTTATTAATTCATAGGCCGCGTATGGCTTTAACAGGCCTGCCATATCTTTCACTCCCAGAATATGTGCTCCGGCATTCTCTATATCTTTGGCAAGCTGAATATAATATTTGAGATCATACTTTGTTTTGGAAGGATCGAGAATGTCGCCGGTATAACAGATAGATCCTTCGGCCAGTCCCTTAGTATGCTTCCTTACATATCCGATACAGGGTGCCAGGGATTTCATCCAGTTCAGGGAATCAAATATCCTGAATACATCAATCCCTGTCTCCCAGGATTGTTCCACAAATTTTTCAATGAGGTTATCGGGATAGGCCGTATACCCTACCCCATTGGAACCTCGGATGAGCATTTGCAACAGGATGTTGGGCATCGCCTTCCTGAGGAGTGCCAGACGTTCCCATGGGTTTTCCTGTAGAAAACGTAGGCAGACATCAAAAGTCGCTCCGCCCCATACCTCCATGCTGAAAATTCCAGGATGGTTCCTGGCGTATCCCTCCGCTACCCTGAGCATGTCCATAGTGCGCATTCTGGTGGCCAAAAGGCTCTGATGCGCATCTCGCATCGTTGTATCCGTATAATGAATCTTTTTTTCTTTCTTCAGCCAGGCAGCAAATCCCTCGGGACCCATCTCTGTAAGCATATCCTTAGTTCCTCTCGGAAAGTCTTTCACTTTTGGAAAGGTGGGAACCACCGGCTTTACAAATACATGGCGCGGATCTTTTCTTTTAACGTCAGGATTCCCGTTTACGATGACTTCCCCTAAATAGTCCACCAATTTATTCGCCCGGTTCCTGGGTTCTGTGAATTTAAAAAGAGCAGGTTCATTCTTTATAAAGTTCACCGTGACCTTGCCTTCCCTGAAGGTGGGATGACTCAGAATATTGTCAAGAAAAGCCATATTGGTCTTTACTCCCCGAATACGGAATTCGGCGAGTGCCCTGCGCATCTTGCGGCAAGACCCGTCCAGGGTCCGGCTCAGGGCAGAAACCTTTACAAGCATTGAATCGAAAAACGGGGATATATAAACCCCCTGATAAACACTGCCCGCATCCAGCCTTATCCCGAACCCTGATGCGCTTCTGTAGGTAGAGACCACGCCATAGTCCGGCTTAAAATCATTCGCCGGATCTTCTGTTGTGATCCGACATTGCAGTGCATGCCCGGTAACTACGACGGCTTCCTGATCCTGAATCTTTATCTGTTTGTCCGAAAGACGGTAACCTCCGGCAATGAAAAGCTGTGCCTTTACCAGGTCAATATTGGTGATCATTTCTGTTACCGTATGTTCGACCTGGATTCTGGGATTCACTTCGATAAAATAAATACTCCCGTCCTCATCCACCAGAAATTCGACGGTCCCAATGTTGTTATAATCCACCGCCTTGCAAATAGCGAGGGCGTAGCTGTAAAGAAGTTCGCGTGTGGTATCCGGAAGGCCAATGGATGGGGCGAATTCGATAACCTTCTGATAGCGCCTTTGTACCGAGCAATCGCGCTCATACAAGTGTACCATGTTTCCATGGGTATCAGCTACAATCTGTACCTCGATATGCTTGGGGTTCTCCACGAATTTTTCAAGGAAAACAGTGTCATCCCCGAAGGCATTCATGGATTCCCTTCTGGCTTCAGGAAAGGAATTTTTCAATTCCCCTTCATTGCGTATCACCCGCATGCCGCGGCCCCCGCCACCGGATGCCGCCTTTAACATCACCGGATACCCGATGCGATTCGCTTCGGCTACGGCCGTTTTTATGTCTTTTAATTCCTTTTCACTACTCTGTATGACAGGAACCTTATTGGCCACCGCCACTAATTTTGCGGTAATCTTATCTCCCAGGGATTTAAGTACAGAAACTTTAGGACCGATGAAGATGATCCCGTTCTCGGCGCATTTTTTGGCAAATTCCGCATTCTCCGACAGGAAACCATAGCCGGGATGAATGGCATCCGCGTGGTTGTCTGTGGCCACCTGAATGATGGCGTCCATATCCAGATAAGGTTTAAGCGGTTCATTATCCTCTCCAATCTGGTAACATTCGTCCGCTTTGTATCTGTGGAGAGAATACCGGTCTTCATAGGTATAAATTCCAACGGTTTTAATTCCTATTTCCACGCAAGCCCTGAAAATACGAATGGCTATCTCCCCTCTGTTGGCTACGAGTACTTTTTTTATATCCACACTGCAAATTTTAAAGCATTCCTTAAGTGCTGAACAAACATACTTTTTTTGGGGACGCAAAGCAATGGGATAACCCTATAAAATAGGCCCGAATTGTTACAATTTCATATTATTATTACTGGTTTTCACCAGAGGCCTCAGCCCTGCGGAACCGGAAAGTGGAGAAGCAGGCAGCAACCGCAATGTATCAATGCCCGGTGTGAGCAGATACAGCAGATAAGTTTGACATAGAGGGACAATTAGCGTATCTTTAAAAATACATTGGTCCAATCATGGGAAAAGGTGATAAAAAAACTAAAAGGGGTAAGATTTCCAATCGTTCTTACGGTGCGCGACGCAGGTCCAAAATTAAACGCAAACCTACGGTTGAAGAAAAAATAGGACTGAAGAACAAGGCCTAATCAATAGAGAATTCCAGCGTGAGATTTCCTTCTTCGGTTAAACGCAGTTCATAGGTATAAAAGCCATCTGGTAAAGGTGTTTCCCCTACAAAGTCAATCGGCTGTAAGATATAGGTTTCACCAGCTGTGGTCACTTCAATAAAAGCCGTGCGATAGGCGGTTTCATACTCAAAATAGTCCGAGAAGGCGTCAGGTGCCACATTCAAATGCACTTCAGGAGCATCTCCAACCTGAACCTCATCAAAATTCATCGTGCTATTATTTCGCACCCGAATGTTTACCGCGTTCAGCTCATCATCCCTGTCGGAACAAGCGGAAAAGGATAAACCGAGCAACAACAAAAAGAAGACAGGCCATTTCATACTTTCTTAATTAGGGATTCATTGATACTTTAAAACGCAGTGATGGCTAAAATAGTCTACCGTACAAAAACGATTGTTTTATCCTCCTTTGAAAGCGATTCGCTGAACCCGTAACCTTCGTAGTTAAATTCTTTCAGTCCCTCGAGCGTCTCAACCTTATGGTCCATAATATATCTGGTCATATACCCTCTTGCAAGTTTGGCATAGGTCATAATACTCTTGTATTCCCCGCCTTTAAAATCGCGGAATTCCGCTGTGACGACCGGTACTTTCAGCAGGTCGGTATTTATCGCCTTGAAATATTCATTGCTCGCTAGATTCAGGCAAATTTCTCCCTCTTCCAACTCATCATTAAGTGCCTCAGAGATGGTATTTGTCCAGAATCCATATAAATTCTTATGCTTTCCAACAGCCAGCTTAGTACCCATTTCAAGGCGATAAGGTTGAATGAGATCCAGCGGTTTCAGCAGCCCGTAAAGGCCGGAAATAATACGTATTGACTTCTGGAGGAAAGGTAGTTTATCCAATGGCACCGAATAAATATCAAGACCGCGATAAACATCACCGCTAAATGCGTAGATCGCCTGCCGTGAATTTTCAGGAGTAAAGGGCAACTGCCAATCCTGATTGCGCTGAAAGTTCAATTGGGCCAGGGGAGCAGAGATATGCATCAGCCTGGCCAGGCTGCGGGCCGATTTTTTTTTAACCAGCCTATTCAGCTTTTCAGATGCCTCGGAGAAAGCAATCATGGAATTTTTTGTCGTAGGAATCTTTGTTTCTAAATCGAGGGATTTGGCAGGGGATAAAAGGATTTTCATTCCAAGAAATTTCTGCAAAAATAGGAAAGTTTTCCGCAACGGCAGTCAAGATCATTGCTCCTGAAATAGGTTATGCAGTATGGCTAGACACCCCTGAACCGGCATCTATTACGCCAGTCAGGAATTGGAAGTGTCCAGGTGCTTGCTGTAATCTCTCCATTTCTGGATACAAAGCGCCATGTCTTCCGGCAAATCCGTTTCAAATTGCATGGCCTTCCCTGTGACAGGATGCACAAAACCCAGCGTTCTGGCATGCAGGGCCTGTCTGGGTAAAAGCTTGAACGCGTTATCTACGAACTGACGGTATTTGGTAAAGGTGGTTCCTTTCAAAATGTTATCTCCTCCATACCGGGCATCATTGAACAGCGGATGGCCTATGTGTTTCATGTGCGTACGAATCTGATGGGTCCTTCCGGTTTCCAGTCTGCAGGATACCAGGGTCACGTACCCCAGATGTTCCAGTACTTTATAATGGGTAATGGCCTCCTTTCCCTGTTCCCCTTCAGGAAACACCTGCATTTGCAGGCGGTTTTTTGGGTTGCGACCTATGTTGCCTGTAATTGTTCCGGCTTCAGATTCCATAACGCCCCACACTAGGGCAATATATTCCCTGGTACTAGACTTATCAAAAAATTGCTTGGCCAGCCGGCTCATCGCCCTTTCGGTCTTGGCCACGACAAGCAAACCTGAGGTGTCCTTGTCAATTCTATGAACAAGACCGGGTCTTTCACTACTGTTAAGCGGCAGATGGTCAAAGTGGTATACCAGCGCGTTTATCAGGGTACATGAATAGTTTCCATGCCCCGGATGGACCACCATCCCGGCAGGTTTATTGACGATCAGCAGTGCGTCATCTTCGTAAAGTATATCCAGTGGAATATTCTCAGGGGTAAGTAGATATTCATAAGGAGGATGTTCAAAAAGAACTTTGACTTCATCGCCGGCCTTGACTTTATAATTCTGTCTGACCACTGCATCGTTCACCCATATATTCCCATTTCTGGCCGCTTGCTGAATCTTATTCCTTGTGGCATTCTCAATAAAATTCATGAGATATTTATCAACCCTCAAAGGTTCCTGACCCCTTGCGGCCAGAAATCGGTAGTGTTCGAAAAGGGCGTCATCTGTAAGCTCAGAATGCGATTCGTCTTCCATCACTTACTCAGAATCTGCTTTTACACGGGCCTCGTCAGGTATGGTGCCATTCCCGCAAACCAGTTCTATTTTTGAGGTTTTAGGCAATTTATCTCCCGGATTTATCGGCTTGCCCTTATATCGGATGTAATAGACCATGTCCTTCCCCAACTGATCTATATAAGTTACCCTTTGAACATCCAGACCCACCGCCAGAAGCATGGCGGTAGCATTGCGCTGAGTCACCTGAATGATCATCGGGACGGTTACCTTCTTATAGCCCGACGGATTTACGGTAACATAGATTTTCCTGTTTTCCTTTACGTGGTTACCGGCAAGGGGATTTTGTTCGATAATCGAAAAGCGGGGATACTCAGGATTATAATTGGCAGAATCCAGCACCTCATATCTCAGATTTAAATCTTCAATTTTTTTGCGCATTTCTGTGACAGACATTCTGGCAAGGTCCGGGACCTCCACGAATTGTCCGTGGTTGGTTGAGCCCTTTAACCAAGTTAACAGGGCAAAAGAGATTAGGACAAGCGCGACCAGGGCCAGTCCGATATTAATAAGGAACACCTTACTGCGGAGGAAGTTGAAAAAGTTTTTCATACCAGGATGAATTATTAAGGCAAAGATAGCGAATGGACCAGAAAAATCCGGAAAGCGGGTACAATTGGACCTCTCGGTGACCGATTCCCTTTAAAAAATGGAAAACCGCTGCTTTTTTCTTTACTTTGAACCAACAGAACAAGGGTAATCACCGCCCCCTGAGGATAACGACAACATGAAAAAAAATATTGCCATCATTATGGGAGGATATTCCAGTGAGTATCCCATTTCCATTAAAAGCGGAAATGTAGTATACCAATACCTGGACAAAGGTAAGTTTGCCGTATACCGAATCCTTATAGCCCATGAGAAGTGGAACTATCTTGCACCTGATGGCCAGGAATATGAGGTAGACCGTCATGATTTCAGTGTCACCCTGAATGAAAAAAAACTGGTTTTTGACTGTGTTTTCAATGCGATTCATGGTTCTCCGGGAGAGGATGGTTATATGCAGGCCTATTTCCGCCTGCTTGGAATTCCCCAGACTTCCTGCGACCATTACCAGTCGGCACTCACTTTTAACAAAAGGGACCTTTTAAGTGTGCTGAAACCCTATGGTATTCGCTGTGCCACTTCCTACTATCTCAATTTGGGGCAGGAAGTGAGGACCCGCGAGATCATAGAGAAGGTAGGCCTGCCTTGTTTTGTAAAAGCCAACCGTGCAGGCAGCAGTTTCGGGATTAGTAAGGTGTACGAGGAAAAAGAATTGCCTGATGCCATCACCAAGGCATACAAAGAAGATGACGAGATTATCATCGAGTCTTTTCTTAAGGGAACTGAGGTTTCCGTTGGAGTCATTACCTATGAAGGTAAAACGAGGGTATTGCCCATTACAGAGATCGTTTCTGAAAATGATTTCTTTGATTACGAAGCCAAATATGAAGGCAAATCCCAGGAAATTACACCGGCCAGGATTTCACAGGAGCAGGAAAAAAGGGTTGTCGACACAGCGAGGCTCGCTTATGACCTACTTAAAATGCGTGGATATACCAGAAGTGAATTTATAATCATCGGAGATGATCCGTATCTGCTTGAAATAAACACAACTCCTGGATTGACGGAGGAGAGCATTCTGCCAAAACAAGCCGCTGCCGCAGGAATATCCCTCCCCTTGCTGTTTGAAAGTGCCATTGATGAGGCTTTGGCATAAAAACAATACCTTTGGTCTTAAGAACGCCAGCCAACATGAGACGCGCCATTTTTCCAGGATCTTTTGACCCGATCACCCTGGGACACTACGATATTATCCAAAGAGGTATTTCACTTTTTGATGAACTTATCATCGCAATTGGTATTAATACCGACAAGAAGTACATGTTTTCCCTCCGGGACCGGCAGCATTTTATAACCGAAGCATTTAAAAGTGAGCCCAAGATCCGTGTCCTGACCTATGAGGGTCTGACGGTCGATTTTTGCAGAAAGATGGATGCCAATTTTATTCTTCGCGGTTTGCGCAATCCGGGCGATTTCGAATTTGAAAAGGCGATAGCCCACACCAACCGCAAACTTTCGGAAATTGAAACCGTCTTTTTACTTACCTCCTCAGGAAAATCCTATATCAGTTCCTCCATTGTCCGCGACGTAATCCGAAACCGTGGTGACTACACCGGCCTTGTTCCGGATACGGTAAGGATCAGATAGTACTACCCTCCTAAAATGTAAGTGTGGCCAGGTCCACATTACCCCCGCTCAGGGTATTGAAAATGCCGGCAAGACAGGAATTCAGAAGGCGATTGTCTCAAATTGGGTCATTTCCTGATAAAACAGCTGCCTCACAACTACTTTCAGGGAGTTCACAACAATGATTGCGGGAAATTGATTACTTAATTTACTTTCGTAAGAAATTTCTACGTGAACTTGCAAGGATCTAAAACGCATATCAATAATTATCTTATCAGGCAGTTGCCGACGGCCACCGTTTTCCTGAATAAAACGTTTGAAGTCGTTCATGCTTCGGATAAATGGATCGCCGCCTTTGAAATGGCAGATTTTGATGTAATTGGCAAACCTATTCACAAACTTTTTAAAGAAGTAAGTGATGTATGGATGGATGCCATGAAGTCATGTCTCAAAGGAGATCCCGGACAAAAGGGTGTGGAAGGTTATGCTGCAAGGAAAGGGGAGGAATCCTGGTTCGAATGGACCAATCTCCCTTGGTTTGATGAAAATGAAAATGTGATAGGCATCATTATCAATACAGAGGATATCACGGAGCGGGTAAAAAGAGACCTGAATTTTGAAAAAATAGAAATCCTTTTAAAGGACAAATCTGAAATTGCCCAGATAGGCAGCTGGGATTACAATGTGATGACTGACCGTCTGCAATGGTGCAAAATGACCCGGCAGATTCATGAAGTTACCGCAGATTTCGAACCGGATGTAACTACCGCGATCAATTTTTACAAGGAAGGCTACAGCCGCAATACCATCTCCATGGCCATGTTCAACGCCACAGAACATAAACAGCCATGGTGTGAGAAGTTAGAGATAGTATCTTCGACCGGAAAGGAAAAATGGGTGATAGCTGCTGGCAGGCCCATGTACAAGAATGGCAATTATATTGGTCTTATCGGTACTCTTCAGGATATTACCCAGATCGTGAATTCAGAAATGAAGACCAGGGAAAGCGAGCATCTTCTGCGCACTGTAATTGACAACATCCCCATCAATGTTTATATTAAGGATCTGGAATCACGTAAGATCCTGGTTAATAAATCCGAATGTGATTTCCTTGAAGTGTCAGGCCCTGAACAATTGTTGGGAAAAAATGATTTTGAGCTTTACGATGCGGCCTTCGCTCAGGATTCGAGAGATGAAGATCTCTTTGTAATGAATTCCCAAACCCCGGTGTTGGCCAAAGAAACGGTAATTATTGGCAGGAATGGCAAAGCAACTCCTTTCCTTTCTTCCAAAATTCCATTTAACACTGAGGATGGTCAGGCGAGAGGCATTATTGGAATCAGCCTTGATATTACCAATATCAAACAACAGGAATCTGAATTGAGAAATCTGATCAGCGTTACCTCTTTACAAAACAAAAAGCTCATCAACTTTGCCCATATCATCTCCCATAACCTGAGATCCCACACAGCCAATTTTTCTATGTTGCTGGATTTTCTTGTGAAAGAAAAAGACGAAAAGGAGAAGGAGCACATAGTCGGTATGCTAACCTCCGCTTCCAATAACCTGCTGGAGACGCTGGAAAATCTTAATGAAGTGGTAGCGATAAGCAGCAATACTAACGTGAAGAAGGAGTATGTCAATCTCAATAACAAAATAGATACAGTCGCCAAAAATATCAATGGCCTTATCCGCTCAAACAAGGCCACTATTATCAATAGCATTCCAAAGGATACCGAGATCAGAGTCATCCCCGCCTATATAGAAAACATCCTCACCAACTTTATCACAAATGCAATAAAGTATAAAAAAGAGGATTGTGACCCGGAAATCATACTGTCTGCCACCACTAAGGACCATTATACCGTTCTCAGCATACAGGACAACGGGCTCGGGATCGACATGGAAAAATATGGCGATAAACTCTTCGGAATGTATAAGACATTCCATTACAAAAAAGACGCCAAGGGCATAGGGCTATATATCACCAAGAATCAGATAGAAGCCATGAAGGGAAAGGTAGAAGTGATCAGCACTGTAGGTGAAGGAACAACCTTTAAGATTTTTTTTAATGACAAGGATTAATTCAGTGGGGATCATAGATGATGACCCAATCACGGTTTTCGGAATCAAAAAGTTGCTGAAAACCATGGATATAAGTGACTCCATAATAGTCTATATGAATGGTAAGGAGGCCATTGAGGGCCTGAAAGAGATGATTTTCCTGCAGCATCCCGTACCGGAAGTCCTGTTCCTGGATATCAATATGCCTATTATGGATGGATGGCAGTTCCTGGAGGAATTTATCAATTTGCCGGTAGAAAAGAAAGTTCGTATTAATATAGTTACATCATCCATAGATCCTCATGACAAAGAGAACTGGATGTATTACCGGGAAAAGACGCACCACCTTATCGACTATAAGAACAAACCACTCTGTAAAACGGAAATAGAAGCTATCACCAAAGCAGCCTGACACTACATTTTTCATTATTTTTGGAATTGTTTTAATACACAACAGCCTTCCGAAAATGAGACCAATCGCATGTATGCTTGTCATTTTCCTCCTGCTCTCCTGTGAGAAAAAGCCGAAAGACCGCACGGTTGATCATCCGACTCACTTTGAACAATCTAAAGGTAAGGAGACGGCAACCTATGCCGAGACCATCGAATTTTACATCAGTCTGGCCCGGGAATTCCCGGAAATCAACATTCAGACCATTGGCGCTACCGACAGCGGAAGACCACTGCATATAGTGACCTATAACAGGGACGCAGATTTCAATTTCAATAAAATCAGTCAGAGCAAAGTGATCGTCCTGATCAATAACGGGATCCACCCCGGGGAGAGTGACGGTATAGATGCCACCATGTTGTTGTATCGTGATCTAGTCACACGGAAAATCGAAGTTCCTGAAAATACGGTAGTGGTAACCATCCCCATCTACAATGTTGGTGGTGCCCTGAACCGGAACAGCAGTACGCGGGTCAATCAGAATGGTCCGGTTGCCTACGGTTTTCGGGGGAACGCAAAGAATTATGACCTCAACAGGGATTTCATAAAAAGCGATACGAAAAATGCCCGAACCTTCGCCAGCATTTTTCATATGATCAAACCTGATATTTTCATAGACAATCATGTTAGCAATGGAGCAGATTATCAATATACCCTGACGCATCTATTCACTCAGCACGACAAACTTGGCGGGGAACTGGGTCAATTTCTTCATGAAACCATGATGCCCGACCTTGAGTCCTCGCTGGCTACCTCTGGCTGGGAGATCACGCCATATGTCAATGTCTTTAACCAGGTTCCGGAATCCGGATTTACACAATTCATGGATAGCCCAAGGTATTCTACCGGCTACACCGCTTTGTGGAATACCCTGGGTTTGATGGTAGAAACCCATATGTTAAAACCTTATCAGCAAAGGGTAATGGGCACTTACGCACTGCTGGTAGAAATTCTGAAATTCGCCGAAACAAATAAGGAACGCATCAGGGAATTGAGAACGGAGGCCCTTACAAGGCATCATGGCTGGGACTTTTATCCTATTTCATGGCTGGCCGATACAACAAAAGTGACCCGGCTGAATTTCAAAGGTTACGAAGCGGATACCCTTCCCAGTGTAATAACTGGATTCCCGAGGCTCAAATACGACCGGACCAGACCTTTTACAAAAAGCACTCCCTACCTCAATTATTTTGTGCCAAAAGACTCTGTGACAATTCCTGAGGCATATATTGTCAGTAAGGGCTGGAATTCTGTCATGGAGCTTATGAGTATAAATAATATTGCTTTCAGGTTGCTGGAGCAGGATACAACCCTGATGGTAGAATCCTACAGAATTGCCGGTTACCAAACCAGCGCCACCCCCTATGAGGGTCATTATCCGCATTACGACACCAAAACGTCCTCCTTTATGCGGGAAATAGTATTCACAGCCGGAGACTATCTCATCCCTACAGATCAGCCTGGTATCCGCTATATTATGGAAACGCTGGAGCCTGCTGCCGTCGATTCTTTTTTTAACTGGAACTTTTTTGATACGATATTACAGGAAAAAGAAGGATTCTCACCCTATGTATTTGAGGAAGTGGCTGTCAATGTGCTTGCCTCAGATGCCCTCCTGAAAGAGGAGTTCGAACAAAAGAAAAAAACAGATACTCTTTTCGCGGGGAATTGGTTTGTCCAATTGCAATGGATTTATCAGCATTCTGATTTTCACGAACAAGCCCATCTGCAATATCCGGTATATCGCGTTTTAAAGGAAGATACTATAAAGGAAAATAAAAATTAAGGAGCAAAAAGGATTTTTATATTTGTATAGGAATTCGTGAGGGCCTTCTGAATTTTCTTAGGTCCTTTCCACTTCACTTTGACGATTCCTTCATCTTTCTGGCCTTTTAACTTGCCTGTAAAGTTGGTGGTCATCGCATACCAATGTACCTCCTTCAACTTGTATTTTTTCTTTGTCTTGAATACGTGATAGGTGGTGGTGAGGTATTTGGTAATTTTCAGGTCATTGACCCCGGTTTCCTCTGCTGTTTCCCTTATTGCACATTCTTCAAGCGTTTCACCTTTTTCCAGTTTTCCTTTTGGAAGATCCCATTTTTCATTTCTGTAAATAAAAAGCACTTTGCCCTCTTTGTTGGTCACAACGCCTCCGGCGGCCATGACTAAAGGTATTTTTTTGGTGAACTTTTTAAGGATTTCCTCTATGTTGGGGTGATAGATATAAGCCTCCGAAAGCCGATTGCTGGCGAGAGATTCAATGGCGTTTCCAATGGCCGCTTTATTCAGCAGGAAATAGTCACCATTGGCCGTTTCAGATAATTTGTCTGTTAAAATCAAAGGAGATTCATTAACAAAAACTTTATACATTTGCTCCATGGTATTAGACAAGGACACCGCTGCAAAGACAGCTGAGCTTTTGTTGCAAATTAATGCAATTAAGTTGAAACCTGAAAATCCGTTTACCTGGGCATCAGGATGGAAATCACCCATTTATTGCGACAATCGAATAATATTGTCTTATCCGGACATCAGAGGTTATATCCGTGAGGCAATGGCAACCCAGTTAGAGCATCTTTATGGAAAGCCCGATGTGGTAGCCGGTGTTGCCACAGGGGCCATCGGAATTGGCTTGCTGGTGGCGGACTATCTGGGGCTGCCTTTTGTCTATGTGCGACCCGAGGCCAAATCTCACGGCAGGCAAAATCTCATTGAAGGCCATTTGGAAGCAGGACAAAGTGTGGTGGTCATTGAGGATCTGATCAGCACCGGTAAAAGCAGCCTCCATGCCGTAGATGCCCTCGTTGCCTTTGGCGCTGTGGTTAAAGGAATGATCGCTATTTTTTCCTATGGATTTGAGGTGGCATTAAACAATTTTGCGAAGCAACAGCTGGTCTTACATACGCTGTGCGACTATGAGCAACTGATCCGACTGGCATCAGAAACAAACTATATCAAAGAAAAACAACAATCAGCCCTGTTGGAATGGCGATCCGATCCGGCGGGCTGGCAACCCTGACAACATGCACTTAAATACACAGACTAAAAGAGTGTCGAGAAGCGCTGAGGAAGTGTTCTCATTTTTGACTGATTTAAGTAATTTTGGTACACTACTTCCTGAATCTACTGAGAAATTTGAACTGCTCGATGCGGATTCCTTCGTTTTTGCACTTAAAGGTATGCCTGAAATTACGTTAAAAAGGGAATCACAGACTGAGAACGAAAAGCTGGTTTTGGGTGCCGCCAATCAAAAACTGCCCTTTTTGCTAACGGTTGCCATATCGGTACATGCTGAGAAGGAGTGCGATGTAACTTTCCATTTTGACGGAGAATTTAATGCCATGATGGCCATGATGGTTAAAGCGCCTATTTCTAAACTTCTCAGCACCCTTTCCGAGAATTTGTCGCGTATCTGAAAATTAATATCCTCCGGACAGCCGTGATCAGTAAAGAAGCTGCACCTCTTTATGAGTGTAGTCCACCATCACCCCTCCGGCTTTTTCCAAACAAAGTTTGCCCTCTTCTGTTACGCCACGGATAATCCCGTCAAAATTCATCCCGTGCGCATCTTTGAACGCAGAAGGTCTGTCCCTCCTAAAAAGGGCTCCTTCATATTCCAGCCGTAATTCGTCCGGACTGTTCGCTTCGCTGAAAGTCCCCTGTAGCCTCCTGATCAGAGCCTCCAGTATTTCATCCGGATCAATGGTGATGCCAAGTTGCAATTTCATGGAGGTAGCGCCTGCAAGGCCCTTGAACCGGACCTGGTTGACGTTCAATCCAATGCCGAGCACAGAGGCATAGATCCCGGAACTATTCAGCATATTTTCTATGAGTATACCGCAGATTTTAAAGGAACCTGACAGAATGTCGTTGGGCCATTTAATCGAAAGTTCAGGAATCTGAAAGGATTTCAGGACATACAGGATAGCGAGCGATGTCCTTATGGTCAAAATAAACTGTGACCTGACATCCAGCCCGTCCAATCTCTTTAAAACGCTGAATGTTAGATTTTTACCGGCTTCAGATTGCCATTTGGTCCCCATCTGCCCGCGGCCTTTTTTTTGGGATTTTGCTACTACGACCGTAAAGTCATCCAATACTTCCGAAACCATTGCGTTCTTGAGATATGAATTGGTTGAGTCGGTGGCATCAAGTTTGATTATATGCATGTTGCGGCCATTGTTTCTGAGCTACAATGTTATGTTAAAAACAATGGGCAAGAAAGTAAAAAAATAATAACTTTGTAGAAACTAAAAATTCTGAATGCAGAAAAGGAAAGCAAGTGCAGATGAATTGATTACCTTAATCTTACACGGAATAGAAGAAGTAAAAGGACTGGAAATAAATCTACTTGATCTTAGCGATATAGAAAATACTGTTTGTGGCTGCTTTATCATCTGTAATGGCACTTCCAACACACATGTTAAGGCGATCGTCAATTCCATCCAAAAATCAGTTAGCAAAGAATTAAAGGACAAGCCCTGGCATGTTGAGGGCGCGGAAAATGCCGAATGGGTATTGCTGGATTATGTGAACGTCGTAGTTCATGTTTTTCAGAAACATATCAGAGAATTTTATGATATTGAAGGCCTGTGGGGAGATGCCAAGGTCACGATGGTTGAAAGCAGCTTTAACAAGACGCTTCAGTAATACTACTGAAGAGAAAAATCAAGAATGGCAAAGGAAAACAAAACACCTCAGAAAAAACCAAGGTTCAGTGCATGGTGGATATACGGACTCATAGCGATTCTGCTTATTGGGTTTCAGTTTTTTGGCAGTGGGAATCTTACATCCACAAAAAAAACGACCACGTCTGAGCTTCAGGAATATCTGAGGAATGGCGATATTACCAAGATCCTGATTATTACAAATACCAATCAGGCAAAGGTGTTTTTAAGCGAAGAGGCCCTTCAGAAGGACGTGCACAAAGATGTGTCAGACAAGCCTCTTTTTCCATCTACAGGGATTGTTCCTCAATATGTCCTGGATTATGGCGACCTGCAGATATTTCAAAATGAAATAACCGACATCAAGAAGGAGAACAATCTGGATACGATTGTGGAATTTGATAAGGAATCCAACCTGTTCATGGAAATGCTCCTTACGATCCTGCCATTTGTGCTCATAATCGGCATCTGGATCTACTTAATGCGCCGAATGTCCGGAGGTGCTGGTGGCGGAGCAGGAGGACAGATTTTTAACATCGGTAAATCCAAAGCGAAACTCTTTGATGAAAAATCAGATACGCGCACTTCTTTCAAAGATGTCGCCGGTCTGGAAGGTGCGAAGGAAGAAGTGGAAGAAATTGTCGAATTCCTGAAGTATCCTGATAAATATACTTCCCTCGGTGGAAAGATCCCAAAAGGCGCGCTTCTTGTAGGTCCTCCCGGAACCGGGAAGACGTTGCTTGCGAAGGCAGTCGCAGGGGAAGCAAAAGTGCCTTTTTTCTCTCTTTCGGGATCTGACTTCGTTGAGATGTTTGTCGGTGTCGGTGCTTCCAGGGTAAGAGATTTGTTTAAACAGGCCAAAGACAAATCCCCATCGATCATCTTTATTGATGAAATTGATGCCATTGGCCGCGCCCGTGGGAAAAATAATTTTACCGGATCCAATGACGAACGCGAAAACACCCTCAACCAGCTTTTGACAGAAATGGACGGATTCGGAACCAATACCAATGTCATTGTACTTGCGGCAACCAACCGGGCCGATGTGCTTGACAAAGCACTGATGCGTGCCGGTAGGTTTGACAGACAGATTTATGTTGATCTTCCGGATATCAGGGAACGAAAGGAAATCTTTGAAGTACACCTGCGACCTATAAAGACAGCGGAGACCCTGGATCTCGATTTTCTTGCGAGGCAGACTCCGGGCTTTTCCGGAGCGGATATCGCAAACGTTTGTAACGAAGCCGCGCTGATTGCCGCGAGAAAGGAAAAGAAGGCAGTAACCAAAGAAGATTTTCTGGATGCTGTCGACCGGATTGTAGGCGGACTCGAGAAGAAAAACAAAATTATCACTCCCGGAGAAAAAAAGACCATTGCCTTTCACGAGGCCGGGCACGCAACCGTCAGCTGGATGCTGGAACATGCCGCCCCCCTGGTAAAAGTGACCATCGTCCCCAGAGGTCAGTCCCTGGGTGCCGCCTGGTATCTTCCTGAGGAAAGGCTTATCGTCCGCCCTGAACAAATGAAAGATGAGATGTGCGCCACCCTGGGTGGCAGAGCGGCCGAAAAAGTGATCTTTGACAAGATATCCACCGGTGCACTGAGTGATCTGGAAAAAGTCACCAAGCAGGCGCGAGCCATGGTAACCATATACGGGCTTAATGACAAGATCGGTAACCTTACCTACTACGATTCCTCAGGCCAGACAGACTATGGATTTTCAAAACCCTATAGTGAGGATACCGCGCAAACGATCGATAGGGAAATCTCCAAACTCATCGAAGAGCAATACAGAAGAGCTGTGGATGTTCTTGAAAAAAATAAGGACAAACTGACAATTTTAGCAGAAAGGCTATTGGAAAAAGAAGTTATCTTTAAGGAGGATTTGGAAAAGATTTTTGGCAGGCGACCTTTCGATAAGGAATTTGACGGGCAGGGGCAGGAGATCATAGAAGTTGAGAAACTGAATCCTGACCGGATTCCTGAAGAAAATAATTGATCCTGTATTGCGTTTTCCTAGAACACATCAGACAACAGATGCATAATTCCTGTAAATGGGTCTTCTAAATAAGTTATTTGGCGGAGGAAAAAAGAAAGTTTCGCGGGAAACCACGGAAACCAGGGGAGTTCACATGCCGGATCTCAATTTGCCAATTGATGAGAAATTTACCATTCATTTTAAGAAGAACGGAGGTAAATTTCTTTACTGCGACTCTTTCAGGGAAATTTCAGACGCCCTTAAAAATATCATTGAAGAGAACGGATGGCAGAAAAATGATTTCTATCTGATCGACTCCAAGCTGGAAAGTAAATTTGCCAATCAGAAGCTCACCTTTACCTACAATGCCAAAGCAAGCGAGATTTTTTTTACGACCTGTGAACACCTCATTGCCCAAAACGGTTCCATTCTGGTTTGTTCGAACCAAATGAATGAAAGGAAACTTAAGGAAGTACCTGAAAATGTGATCGTGTTTGCTACTACAAGTCAGTTGGTAGATACCATAGGAGAAGGATTAAAGACGATCAAAAAAAGATACAAAAATAACATTCCCGCAAATATCACTACCATCAAACATTTTCAGGCAAACAATGAAAATGCGGATGATTTCTTAACCTACGGAAGCAGTTCCAAGCACCTATATCTCTTACTTCTGGAAGACCTTTAATCATGAGAGAACTTCTGAGGCGATTACTGACAGGGGCTCTCTATGTTATTATCCTTCTATCTGCCGTCTTTCTGAGTTCGGATGCATTCGACTTTTTGTTTATGATCTTTGGGCTAACCTGCCTCTACGAATTCAAGCGGCTGGTACAGCTGCGCGGCTACCACATTTTCATAGCCTACCTCGCCCTGTGGTGGGCCTTTATCTATCTGATCAATGATAAAGTATTGATCAATATCCTGATGTTTTTGACCATAACCGTTAATTTTGCCTTATTGTTTTATTTATTTTCAAAAAAGGAAAAGCTATTCAATAATCTGCAAAAATTTCTGATAGGCCTATTCTATATTGGCGGGGGCTGCATCTTTCTGACCATGATCCCCTATAAGGAAAGTAACTTTGCCAGATATTTGATTATGGGTATTTTTATACTGATCTGGGTAAATGATTCTTTCGCTTATCTGGTAGGAAAATATCTCGGTCGAACCAAACTTTTCCCGGCAGTTTCACCAAAAAAAACCTGGGAGGGAACACTAGGCGGCCTTGTTTTTACGCTGCTTGCCGCCTTTATTCTGTCGGGATTTGAGCCGTTGGTCAATACTACCCAATGGTTGATACTTGCCTCGGTCATTGTGGTGATGGGGAGTCTGGGGGATCTTATCGAATCCAAATTAAAGCGCCGGGCGGGCGTGAAGGACAGTGGCGCCATTTTACCAGGCCACGGAGGGATGCTCGACCGTATGGACAGTCTTATTTTTGCCGCCCCTTTTGCATATCTAACATTAATTATATTTACCTATGTTTCATAAGGAAGGACAGAAAATCATCATTATCACATTTTTTATTGTCTGTGCTATTGCCCTGTTGGCTCAATTTTACATCGATATTAGCTGGCTGCGCCTCACATTGCAGATATGCGGACTGCTATTTCTAATTCTGATCCTTCAGTTCTTCAGAAATCCAGGCCGGGAAGCCCCTAAAAACTTTGATGAAATTCTGGCTCCCGCAGACGGGAAGGTGGTTGTGATCGAGGAAGTGATGGATACCGAATATTTTCAGGATCGCAGGCGGCAGGTCTCTATTTTTATGTCTCCTGTAAATGTACACGTCACCCGGTATCCTGCAAGCGGAATTATACGCTATTCCAAATACCATCCGGGGGAGTATCTGGTCGCCTGGCACCCAAAATCGAGTGAAAAGAATGAGCGCACTACCGTGGTCATCAATACGCCCAAATTCGGTGACATTCTTTACCGTCAGATAGCCGGGGCTTTGGCGAGAAGAATCGTAAATTATGCGGAGGTGGGAGAAGGAGTCCAGCAGGGTGACGACGCCGGCTTTATTAAATTTGGCTCCAGGATAGATTTGTTACTACCTTTGGATTGCAAGATCACCGTAAAACTCAACCAGAAAGTAGTGGGTGCTACCACCTGTATTGCCATGCTAGGCAAAAAAAATGACGAATGAAAAACTACATAAGGCATTTATAAAGGCAGTGGCCTCAGTGAATGATTATGCCCATCCCCTGCCCGCCGATGTTTTATTAAAGTTATACGCGTACTACAAGATTGCCAAACAATATTCCAACAACCCGCCGCAAAGCAAGACACCACTGATCAACGCATTTAAAGCCAACGCGCTTATACAGGCGCAAAACCTGACTCAGGAACAGGCCATGAAGAACTATGTGGACCTTGTCAAAAAGGAGATCCCTACTAAAATGGGTTAGAGATTATCACTCATAAAGATCGTCCTGGTCGGCACCACACAACTCAAAAAATAGTTCTCCCATCTTGCGTGTTACCGCTGTAAAATACCTGGCCCCTTTTTCCGCGGTGGCATCGTGCGGACTTCCCACACCCGTATCACTGGTGATTTGTGACCACTTCCGTTCAGCCCACACCCATCCTTCGGAGAATGCCTTCATTTTTGGCTTTTTCGAAGCCCCGTCGCCCCATTTCTCACGTGGCAGGACCAACTCCGGTTTTAAATACAGCAACAGACTTGTTTCCATCTCATCGGCATGATCCCCTGCTTGCTCAAAATAGGCCGACTTATCCAGGGCCTGAAACCAGTTGGAAGAACAGAGAAACATCTGTGGAAATTTCAATCCCAGCTCCCGCAATATGACTTTAAAATCGTTTCCTCCATGGCTGTTGAAGATGAGCAATTTGAGAATTCCCTGCCTCTCCAGTGTCGTGATCACATCAGACAGGATGGCCATCTGTGTGCTTGGATTCAGATTAATATCGAGGTAAATATCGGATTGACCGGTATTGATACCGAAAGGAATGGTAGGCAAAACTATGACCTTGCCGCCTTTTTCCCAAGCATGTCTGGCTGCCTCAGCAGCCAGACAGTCAGCTTCTATCACATCAGTGCTGTACGGGAGGTGAAAATTATGAGCTTCGGTAGCCCCCCAGGGTAATATAGCGAGGTCAAAGCGCTGCTCTCTGAGTGCCTCCCAGTTTGTTTCTGCTAAAATATAAGGTCTGATAGCCATATGAAGTGTTTAATGGGGCTGATTAATAATGAACTGCCTGTCTACCACTGATCCCTTGAAATTCAACCTCAAGGCAGGAAGCTGATACCTTTAGGCCAAAAGTATTCGAATTAATTCTCTTTCCTGAAAGAAGCCTTGTAAATCCTGGCCATTTTCTTGGGATTGCTAATTCATTCAGCCTCTATTCCGACCCTTAATATGAAGCCACGACCATGCACATTTTCTATTTTAATACGTGCATCCTTTTCAAGGTGTTTTCTCAAGTGGGTGACAAATACATTGAGGCTCTTTTTGTTAAAATAATCATTCTTACCCCATAGCTGCAATAGAATATCCTTATGACTGCACAATTGGTTGCGATGCGATACCAGAAATTGCAGTAATTCATTCTCCCGCGACGTCAGCCGAATGGTCTCTCCTGAATATTCAAGTTCCTGATTGATGAAATTAAAATGGTAGGCCCCAATTTCATAAAGGCTACCAGGGGTATCTTCCCTACGGGTTCCGATTCTTTGCAATAAGGCCTCTATCCTGGCAACAAGTTCCTCTTCATCGATGGGCTTCTTCAGATAGTCAACCGCGCCGACCGACAATCCTCTCAGAACATCAATCTTCATAGATTTTGCGCTCAGAAAGAGGAAAGGCATCTCAGGACATTCCTTCTGTAACTGACCTGCAAGTGTGAAACCATCCATTTTGGGCATCATGATATCCAGGATCGCCAGGTCATACTGATGTTCCGATAACATGGCCACTGCACTTTCACCTTCTCTCGCCCAGGCGATCTCAAAACCTTTCATCCCAAGATATTCTGAAAGAAGGTATCCCAGGGACTGATCATCTTCAACCAGTAGTATCCTGTACCTTGTATCGCTCATCTGTTAATGGAATTTTCAATGTTATCCGTGTTCCTTTCCCTTTCTCACTATCTACCTCTATTTTTCCCCGGTGTTTAAGAACCACCTGTCTCACATAACTCAAACCAAGACCATATCCCTTTACCGTATGCAAATCCCCTGTTGATACCCGGTAATATTTGCGGAAAATACGCTTTCTGTCTTTCTTATCCAATCCGAGACCATTGTCAGTTACCTCAATACAAAGGATTTTTTGCAGGGTATAGGCCTTTAAAAATATTTCGGGTTCCACTGCATACTTTTTAGCATTGTCGAGCAGATTATTAATGGCATTTTCCAGGTGAAACACTTCTGCATAAACAGGATAGGGTCCTGATTCCAGGTCGAAGTTAAAAACGATAGTTTCCAGGGAGGCAAGGGTCCGGAAAGAAGTACACAACTCCAGCAAATGCGGCCTGAAATCTGCAGGCTTCAGGGTAAATACCGTTTTTCTGGACTCGAGACTGCCCAATTCGAGGACACGATCAATATGATTGGAAAGCCGATCAACCTCCTGGCGAATGATCTCCAGAAGAGGTTTTTGTTCAGGCTTTGATTCCCTGGTTAAAAGTTTAGTTGCCAGCCCTATGGAAAATACGGGGGTTTTTAATTCGTGGGTAAGGTTACTGATGAATTCGCTGGTGGTAGATATCAGGCGGCGTTGCCAGTAATAGGTCCGAAGTGCCCATATAACGGCGGTAAGGATCCCAAGAATAAATAAAAGGCTCGGTAATGTCAGGCCACTGAGTTGATAGAGAAAGTAAGTGTTCAGGTCCGTAAACCGCAACTCAAGGCTGATCTGTCTGCCGAGAAGTTCAGGCAGATATCCTCTGATTTCGAGGGGATAGGAATTCATATCAGATACCTCTTTGGATGGCATTGGGGAATTCAGATAGTAAGCAGAATCCTTAGAGATCATCCGATATGAAAACTCCGCCTCAATCCCCTCATTTACCAACTTTTCTATAAGAAAGTCATTCAGGAAGTGGCTGGAGGCATCCTTGACGCTATCAATCCTCATCTTAAAAAAAGAGGTGTCTTTTTGCAGTGCGCTCCCCAACAGGAAGGTCAGTTGATTTCTTTCCTCCAATCCTTGCTGTATGGCCTGACCGGCGGCTCCGATTTTCCTATTAAACTGAACTTTCGCCAGGTTAAGACCGATCTCGAGGTATTTATATTGAATAAAAGATAACCCAAGGATGGACACAATGAAGGCGGCTATATAAATATTCCTTTTTTTCAAAATTCCCTCTGATAACCTACCTTACTTCAGTTTTTAATACTGGGTCCGCCATGAACTTTATGAATATTTTATTTGATTTTCCACAGGCCGTCATTTTACGTATCCAACTGTATAACATACGGGTTTTCCCGGCTTGCAATACTCCCCATGAGAAAGTCCTGGCAGCAAGGTGTCACTGATAACCACAGGCACATCCGGACAGGCAAGCCCAAGCAAGGAAAGGCCGTCAATTGGATCTTTCCCTAGGGAAAAGTTGATAGAAGACCGCTATAAGAGCCATTCAAAATGGGCCGATCATAATATGTGCCTTGTGGGTCCCCGGATCCATTAACCAGGGCATTCCGGGAGCATGAGGTTTGTCCGGAAGACCCGTTGATGCCGTGGTGGCATACGGTGTATAGACCACATACCGGAACTGACCCTCCTTTAATTCCCCGGTAGTCGAATTGTAATTTTCGTCCTTTCCGTAAAACACGTACATCATACTTGGGCTCTCCGGCATTTTAAGTTTGCCGGATCCCGCTTCCTCCTCCCTGATGGAAGTCCTTTCTTCGGCCGATTTTCCTTCAGCTGCCAGTTCGCGGCCACGGGCCATAAAAGGTTCCAGTTTATCTGAATAACAGGCGACACTTATCCCCTCTTTGGCAGGATCATCGCCGACACAGATCAGGTTTCCCGAACCTGTGCGCAGGACTTCCATACCCCCGGTTTCATCATAACCATATACTGTGGCAGTCGCCTTTTCTTCTGCGGCGAGCGGTAAGACGGCGGTGGTGATCTGTACTTCCCGCCGGATAAAATCCGTTTGTTCTGATTGCGAAAATAAGGGGGTGGCGAAGGTAATTGTGCAGATGGTGATAAGCTTTTTCATGGTACAAGCGTTTCAATAAAAGTACAAAAGAATCATCATCCTATGTGAGGTTGTCGGTCAAAAGTAGAGATCCCCGCTGCCACCTAAAACGCTGAGGATCTTATTTACCCGAAATTCGCCAGGCTCTTTTCGAGGGTTTCTATTTTGGCTTCTGCATCTGCTTCCTTCTTCCGCTCAAGTGCAATCACATTGTCCGGCGCGTGGTTTACAAAGCGTTCATTAGACAGCTTCTTCCGTACAGAGGTAAGAAATCCACGGGTATATTCAAGTTCCTCCTCGAGCTTTGTGATTTCGGCGTTGATGTCTACATTGCCCTTTACAGGAATAAAGTATTCATTGCTTTTTACCCGGAAGGAAAAAGCGCCGTTTAATGCCCCATCAGCAATACGGATGGACGTTACATTGGTCAGTTTTTGTATTACAACGTCCCATTCCGGGGTAACTCCCTCCTCATTAAGTACAAGCAATTCGATGGGTTCCTTCATAGGAATCTGTTTTTCTTTACGAATGGTCCTTATTCCGGTGATTACGGCATCCGCAAAACCGAACCCTTTTAAAAGGTTTTTATCAACATTTCCAACTGCAGGCCAGGGAGCAACAATCAGCGCCTCCTCCGGTTTGCGATCAGCGATGCGCTGCCAAATTTCTTCGCTCAGGAATGGCATGAAAGGGTGCAACAGTTTCAGATTCTCTTCCAGGAGGCGAATCACCTCATTGAAGGTTATTGGATCAATCGCCTCTCCGAAAGCCGGTTTTACAATCTCCAGAAGCCAGGAGCAGAAATCATCCCAGATAAGTTTATAAGTAATCATCAACGCATCTGAGATACGGTATTTCTCAAAATTATCCTCAATTTCCTCCTGGACCTCACTGAAGCGTGAGGCATACCATTCCAGACCAAGTCTTGCGGCCTCCGGCTGTGGCAATTCTGCAACCTCCCAACCCTGAATCAGGCGGAAGGCATTCCATACTTTATTGGCAAAATGTTTTCCCTGAAGGCAGAGGTTTTCATCAAACAACAGGTCATTCCCCGCGGCCGCACTCAGGAGCAGTCCTACCCGGACACCATCGGCTCCATAAGATTCAATGAGTTGCAGGGCATCCGGCGAGTTACCCAGCGATTTGGACATTTTCCTTCCCTGACGATCCCTCACGAGGCCTGTGAGGTATACATTCCTGAAAGGGGGTGCCTCCCGGTATTCATAACCAGCCATTATCATCCTGGCAACCCAGAAAAAAAGAATGTCAGGCCCGGTTACAAGATCACTGGTTGGGTAATAATACCTGATATCGGCATTATCCGGTTCCAATATGCCCCCAAAAACACTAATGGGCCACAACCAGGAGGAAAACCAGGTATCAAGGACATCTTCATCCTGCCGGAGATCCGTTAGGTCTAAAGCTGCATTCCCCGTATTCTGTCTGGCCATTTCCAACGCCTCTTCTATACTTGCGGCCACTACAAATTCATTGTTCCCGGCTCCATAGTAATAGGCGGGAATTCGCTGGCCCCACCAGAGCTGCCTGGATATATTCCAATCCCGGATGTTTTCCATCCAGTGACGGTAGGTATTTCCAAATTTTTTAGGGTATAGCCTGATATCCCCCTTCTTCAGAACAGCATCCAGCGCAGGTTTGGAGAGCTCTTGCATTTTGAGGAACCATTGATCCAGCAACCGGGGTTCTATTACTGCCCCTGTTCGTTCCGAGGTGCCCACTTTATTCAGGTAAGATTCCTTTTTCACCACAAAACCCTTTTCTTCCAGTTCCTTCACTATTTCCTTTCTGACGACAAACCGGTCCTTTCCCTCATAATGCAGCCCGTACGAATTCAGGGTAGCGTCCGGATTAAAAATATCAATAACCTGCAACTTGTGTTTATCGCCAAGTAGTTTGTCGGCCGGATCATGTGCCGGGGTTACTTTCAAACAACCTGTTCCGAACTCCATGGCGACATAGGTGTCTACAATAATGGGAACAACCCGATCACAAACAGGCACTATCACCTTCTTATTTCTCAGATGGTGATATCGCTCATCGTCGGGGTGAATACAGACCGCCGTATCCCCGAGAATCGTTTCGGGCCGGGTGGTAGCAATGATTACCTTCTCATCTGAACCTACTACTGCATACGCAAGGTAGTACAGCATGCCATTTCGCTCTTCATATACCACCTCCTCATCTGATAGGGTGGTCCTGGCTTCCGGATCCCAGTTAACCATACGGTAACCCCTGTAAATATTACCTTGTCTGTATAAATCTACAAAGACCTGCAGGACGGAGGCAGACATGTCTTCATCCATTGTGAATTTTGTGCGTTTCCAGTCGCACGAACAACCCAGTTTCTTGAGTTGCTCGAGAATCACGCCCCCGAATTCATGGGTCCATTCCCAGGCAAGATCTATAAATTCCTCTCTGGAAATATCAGATTTACGGATGCCCTTTTCGCGCAACCTGCCCACCACTTTGGCTTCGGTTGCAATAGATGCATGATCCGTCCCGGGGACCCAGCAGGCGTTCCTTCCCAATTGACGTGCCCTGCGTATAAGTACATCCTGAATCGTATTATTCATCATATGCCCCATATGAAGAACGCCGGTAACATTGGGTGGCGGGATGACAATGGTATAGGGTTCGCGGTCATTAGGAACGGAATAAAAATACCCGTGTTCCATCCAGTAGCTGTACCAGTGGTCTTCCACCTGTTTGGGATCGTATTTTGACGGAAGTTGCATATTTTCGGTACAGTTTTTGTTAGAGTTATCTGGGCCTTTAATAAAAATGGAAAAGCAAATGTTAAACTTGCGGAGTCCCTTGTATTTTAGGCCATTTTAAATACGAAACAAAAATAAGTAACGTTAGTAGATAACAAAAGAATTTTGGATGTTCAGAGCAAAACTTTTACATTTGAGATTCTCCCAAAACCAAAAATGATGAAAAAAATAGTATTCTTTTTATTTGTCAGTTTTCTTGCCCTTGGAGTCAGGGCCCAGGAAAAAATGGCAAAAATCGAGTTTAAGACAGAGACTGTGGATTATGGACAAATAGCACAGGGAAGTGATGGTGTCAGGGTATTCGAATTCACTAATACAGGTAATGCTCCGCTTATCATAAGTCAGGTGAGCTCCAGCTGCGGTTGTACTATCCCTAAAAAGCCGGATGGACCAATTCTTCCTGGTAAAATGGGGACTATTGAAGTAAAATACGACACTAACAGAGTGGGATTCATTCGTAAGGCCATCACTGTAACCTCCAATTCAGATACACCTACCAAGGTTCTAAAGATCAAAGGTGAGGTCAAAGGTGCTGACGGGAAATAGATTTCTATTAAAAATTATTAGAAGCCCGGAAACGTCAGGCAGACGATTCCGGGTTTTTTATTTGAAGACATTCTTCAGGACAAAGGTAAAGAGCAGATCTTTCTTTAGCCTTTCTATCAGGAGACGCACCCTCTTGCCTTCCTTTTCATTAAGCATCTCAGTGATCTCCTGCAAATGAAACTGATGAATCCGTTTTCCATTTACAGCCAGGATAACGTCACCCTCCTGCAGCCCCGCTACCTCAGCCGGACTTCCGGCGCGGATGGCCGAAACTATAATCTCCGGAACGAGACTGAGTCTTGTTCGGTTCTGCATTAGTATCTGAACCGTTCCGAAATCCCGTTCCTCACTTTTAACAAGTCCCAGATTATCCGTAATACGTTCAGCGATATAACGGAGTCCATTGTGCTGAATTTCGATTCCGCTCATGTTGTAGTGGTAGGGGGCACTAAAATTTGCATTCTTTCGCAGGGTAATGGTATTATTCGGGTAATTGAAAACCAGATTGAAACGCTTCAGAATTTCACCTCCGACGCTTCCGTTCCTGTCGCCCAGGTCCTTTATGGCGCTAAAGGAAGATTTATCAGGAAAGGCGGCTTTTGCGTTGTTTAGTTCAAAATCTCCGAACCTCATTTTCTTTATAATGGTTCGCTTTCCATATATTGGGCCGTTCAGGCCTTTACCTAAATAGTCGTCATAATTCCTTTCCGGAATCCCGATCCCTTTTTCCTTATCCGAGAACAACCATACAGCATCGCTGCTACCGGTATCAACCAGTAGTTTAACCGCGACATCTTCAATGCTGTCAAGGTAAATTGCGCCGCCTATATAGGCTTTGCTTTTCAGAATCGTAAGAGGCAGCTGAAGATCCTTCCTGCTCAGTTTGGGGGTATAATGTTCGGGGTCGTGAAAGACAATTGTTTTTGTCGTATAATTCAGATCGACCACGAAATCCCGGAACAGATCATACCCGATAATTCCATGAATGGGAATCCCGAGACTGGGTGAAAAATTCATCTGCTTGTCCATTACCACGTAAAGCAGCTGCTCCTTATTGCTGATATTTTTTAATCTGAAGTAGTTTCCGCGGCTGCTCAGGGCCTTGATCGGATCCCCTCCACCGAGACCTTTAAGCGTGATTTCGGTCACATTGTTTAATTGCACGGAATCCTGCCCTGTCAGATTAAAGAGAATGGGTTTGCTCACCCCGGAATCCAGAATGAAACGGAGCTTGGCGCCATTAACTTCGAGTGGAATGACTACCAAGTTATTGATGAGCTCAAATTTCACTTTCTGAGAAGTGACCCCTTCCGAAAAATCATAGGTTTGTCCTGACACAGGAGAGCAAAGAAGAAGTATCAGGATATACCGTAGGTGGCGCAAAACATTAATATTAAATGGATTACCTATTAAAGTTACAAAAAAGGCAGGCCCACTGGTCATATTTAACATATTGTTTGATGAAGGGCATATTGGATCGTTATAAAAGTATGTCCGGGTTGCAGTTGTATGGTCGGAATTGATTTCTCACTTTTGTTTAAAATTAATAGCGAATGCCATCCATTTCAAGAAAAGGCCGGATGATGCCTGAGTCTCCCATCAGAAAGCTGGTACCCTTTGCGGAGGCGGCTAAAAGCAGAGGCATCCATGTAATTCATTTAAATATTGGCCAGCCTGATATAAAGACACCCAGCGTGGCCCTCGAGGCGGTCCGGCAAAATACCATCGATGTTCTTGCTTACAGCCGGACCGAAGGATCGGATAGTTACAGAACTAAACTGGCAGGGTATTACCTGGAAAAAGGGATAGTGGTGGCCGCTACGGATATCGTTGTGACGACCGGCGGTTCAGAGGCCCTGTCATTTGCAATGGCAACCATTGCGGACGCCGGGGATGAAATTATAATTCCGGAACCCTTCTATGCCAACTACAATGGTTTTGCAGTTGCCGCCGGGATCAAAGTCGTACCTGTTGTATCAGGGATTGAGACCAATTTCTCGCTGCCCCCTATTGCCGCCTTTGAATCCGCAGTCAACCCCAGAACAAGGGGCATACTTATTTGTAACCCCGGGAATCCGACAGGTTATTTATATAGCAGAGATGAAATTCAACGTCTGGCCTCCCTGGTAAAAAAGCACAACTTGTTTCTGGTGGTAGATGAGGTATATCGGGAATTTACCTATGACGGGGAAACACATTATTCTGTATTAGAGATAGAAGGCCTGGAAGCGAATGCCATTATGGTCGATTCGGTTTCGAAAAGATACAGCATGTGCGGCGCCCGCATCGGATGTCTTGTGAGCAGGAATAAAGAGGTAATGCAAACCGTACTGAAATTCGCTCAGGCCAGACTCTCCCCCCCGACCTATGCTCAGATCGCAAGCGAAGCCGCCCTGGACACACCGCCGGAATACTTTGACGCCGTGAAAAAGGAATATACAGAAAGGCGTGATCTGTTGGTATCGGAACTTTCAAAGCTGAAAGGTGTGGTGGTGGGAAGACCCCAGGGTGCATTTTATTGCATCGCTGCCCTACCCGTTGACGATGCAGAGGACTTTTGCCAGTGGCTGCTGGAGGACTATCACCTCCATGGGAAAACGGTCATGCTTGCACCCGCAGCAGGATTTTATGCTTCGCCGGGACTGGGCAGAAATGAAGTCCGGATCGCCTATGTCCTTGAAAAGGAGCAGTTGCTGTCAGCTGTACACATTCTTGGACAGGGCCTGAAAACCTACAAGAAATCATGAAGGTTTTGCAGCAGATCTCACTGAAAAAATATAATACCTTCGGGATTGAAGCCAGCGCTCATCACTTTGTGCATGTCCAAAGCGAGGAAGATCTGCGAAAGGCCCTTCTGTTAAAGGAGTATCCACAAAAACTGATCCTGGGAGGAGGAAGCAACATGCTTATTACGGGGGATGTCCATGCGCTGGTTATACATATGGATATTCGCGGGATTCAACTGGTTTCGGAAACTGATGGGGAAGTTGTTCTGAAGGTCATGGGTGGTGAGAATTGGCATCAGTTGGTGCTCTGGACGCTGGAAAAAGGCTATGGGGGTTTGCAGAATCTCTCGCTGATCCCAGGTAATACGGGTACCGCTCCTATTCAGAATATAGGCGCCTATGGAGTGGAACTTAAGGACATATTTGAATGCTGTGAGGCTATGGACCGGGATTCTCTTGAAATAAAAACTTTTTCAAGAGATGATTGCCGGTTCGGTTATCGCGAATCCTTTTTTAAAAACGAAGGAAAGGACAGATACATCCTGACATCTGTCAGCTTCAGGCTGACTAAAAAAGACCATCACATTCAAACGGAATACGGAGATATTGAAGCTGAACTGGCAGCGCATAGCAGGCTGCCTCCAAGCATTAAGGACGTCTCCGATGCTGTCATTGCCATTCGCCGGCGCAAACTGCCGGATCCCGCGGTTCTGGGGAATAGCGGTAGCTTTTTTAAGAATCCGGTACTGAGTGCGGAGGAATTCAGCATTTTTACCAGGGAACATCCGTCGGCTCCCTACTACAGCGTTGCCGATAACAGCTTTAAAGTACCAGCAGGGTGGATGATTGAACAATGCGGATTTAAGGGTAAACGTTTCGGAGATGCCGGGGTTCATTCCAGACAGGCACTTGTGCTTGTAAATCATGGAAATGCCACGGGGCAGGATATTCTCAATCTAGCCAGCAATATACAGAAAACCGTATTGGACAGGTTTGGAGTACGCATCCTCCCTGAGGTTAATATTATCGGTTAGATCACATCAGTATGCGTTTTTGAGAAGTCTAAAAGAATAACCCTCCCGATGAATATCCGGAGGGTTATACCAAACCAAAATAACCAAAATCCTGATGCACAATAACCAGTTGCACATCTGTATAATTAAAATTGAGATTACGCTACTCTAACAATCAATTTTATAATTTAGCGTTTAGGGTATATACGATTCAGAGGGTCCTGTTGGATGCTGTATGGTGCTAATTTTTTGATTTCTTAATCTGGGATGAGTACACTTCTCGAGAAACAAATTGTGGATTTGCTCATGGAGCGAGACGATCGGGCTATTTCCCTGCTTTATGAACATTATGCAGATACCCTGTATGGGGTAGCCTATAAAGTGGTACGCGATGAGGAGATGGCACAGGACATCCTTCAGGAAAGCTTTGTTAAGATCTGGAAGAAATCAGATACCTATGATGCATCCAAGGCAAAGTTGTTTACATGGCTGTTCAGGATCACCAGGAACGCAGCTATAGACAAGCTCAGAAGCATCAATACAAAATCTGATAAGGAAATCCAAATGGACGTTTCAGACGTATATAGTTTAGGTGTTGAAAGCATCAGACCCGATTTGTTGGATGTCAAGGAGAACCTTGAAAAAATCGAAAGTAAATACCAGATTGTTTTAGATGCCCTTTTCTTTCAGGGAATGACACAACAGGAGGCCAGTGATGAATTGGATATCCCGTTGGGTACCATAAAATCCCGCCTGAAAATCGGCCTTCGCGAACTCAAAAAGATTTACGGATCCACGATGCTACTGCTCACCTCAGTTGCCTTTTTTTACTAAATAAGTGGACAATGAAAGACAAAATACGCGTATTCCTGGGTTCGGACCTGCTTGAGAATTACCTGCTTGGAAATATATCTCAGGAAGAGTCACTACAGGTGGAGCGCTACATAGCCATGTATCCTGAAGTCAGGAATGCCTATAATGAATTACAGGCCAATCTGGAAGCATTTGCAAAGATGCATTCCAAAAAGGCCCCTGAAGGTCTGAAAGAAAGAATTCTCTTCAATATCAGGAGGCAGAATACAGGCAGGCAGCTCTTTCGCCGCCTTTCAATTGCAGCCTGTTTGGCAGCAGGGCTTTTTGCAGGCTCCTCTTACTTTTATTGGGATCAGAATCAGGTTTTGCAGGAGGAAAACAACCTTGTGGCCAGTAAGATTAAAATCCTCGAAGCTGATATGCGTGAACAACTGGAAGATGTAAGAAATCAGTTTATAGTGCTCAATAATCCACAGACGCTGAAACATGAGGTCAATGGAAATAAAAAGGCCAAAGAGCTAAAGGCTGTTACGTACATTAACCCGGTTAAAAAATTATCTTTTATCAATGTTAGAAATCTGCCCCACCTGCCTTCTAACCAGTGTTATCAGATGTGGGCCGAGGTGAATGGGGAGATGGTCAACCTCGGAGTGCTCAATAATGTTGAAAATAAAGACAAACTCTGGCCTATACCCTACTCAGAAAAAGCTGTCGGGTATATTACCATAGAACCGCTTGGGGGGAATGATACCCCGACCGTTCAGAATATAGTGGCCAACATTACGTATTAAAAGTAACAAGGCCTGCAATACCCCATTCCCGAGTGCTTATTCTCGCGAATGGGGTATTTATTTCTTATCTTTACAGAAAGAATCCGGTATGAAGTTGGTATTATTGACTATTGTCCTGCTGGCGCTTGCATTCGCAGGTATTGCCATTAAGATATGGTCCAGAAAAGACGGGAAATTCTCGGGTACCTGTGCCAGCCAGAACCCATATCTCAATAAAGAGGGGGCAGCGTGCGGTTATTGCGGAAAACTTCCGCAGGAACAGGAATGCCAAAGGGAGACTTCCCTCTGATTCCTTCCTAACGGTTTAGCCCCAATTATAGTAACTAAATTTGGAAATTTCTTCGGATCAGCTTAAAGCAAATATCGCACGGGCAAAGGAAGGCAATCAGATTGCCTTTAGCAGTTTGCTTGATGCCTTTTGGAATGACGTATACGGCTTTCAATTACTGCGTACAAGGAATGAAAATGACGCGGAAGACATTACTATCCAAACATTCTCTAAGGCGTTTGACAGGATCCATACCTTTGATGAAGCTTATGAATTTAAAACATGGCTTATAACCATTTCAAAGAATCTTCACGTAGATCTTATTCGCAAAAACAAACGGAACGTACTTGAAGCAACCGATCACAGCACCAATGACGCAATTAAAAAGGTCCTGGATGACGCACCTTCTGTAGAAGACCGGCTGATCATCGAACAAAATCTGGCCACCCTGCTTCAACATATTAAGGAATTAAAACCTCATTATCAGGAGGTCCTGAACCTACGATATTTCAACGAATGCAGTTATGCGGAAATCGCAGAAAAACTGGGAGAACCTGTCAACAATATCAAAGTAAAACTCCTTCGGGCAAAGAAACTGCTTGCCGAGAGCATCAAATCAAGGGGATAAGGCAGGTCCTTCCCGTTCCAGCCACTTTTCCATACCCTTCTCAACCCTATTTTATTTAATTTTTATGTCGATGGGAAAGCTTTCGGTTGGTCCTGCAGCCGTCAATTTGTTTGTATATTTGTATAAATATTCTCGATGGACACGGAACTGATTTCACCGACAGAAGCACCGAAGGGCAAACCTAAATGGATTCGGGTGAAGCTGCCTACGGGTAAGAAATATACCCAGCTCAGGGGACTTGTGGATAAGTACGACCTGCATACCATCTGCACCTCCGGCAGCTGTCCGAATATGGGAGAATGCTGGGGTGAAGGCACCGCTACCTTTATGATTTTAGGTAATATCTGTACACGTTCCTGCGGTTTTTGCGGGGTCATGACCGGAAGGCCTGGACTTGTGGATTGGGAAGAACCTGAAAAGGTCGCGAAATCCATCAAAATAATGGGTATTAAACATGCCGTTATAACCTCGGTCGATAGGGATGACCTAAAAGATATGGGGTCTATTCTATGGTCGGAGGCAATCAAAGCCATCAGGCGTATGAACCCTCAAACAACCATGGAGACGCTTATTCCTGATTTTCAGGGTATTCACCTTCACCTGGATAGAATCATCACGGCAGCTCCCGAGGTGATATCGCACAATATTGAAACTGTAAAAAGACTCACCAGAGAAGTGCGGATTCAGGCAAAATACGATAGAAGTCTTGACGTCCTTACTTATTTAAAGACCAGCGGAGCTCGGAGGACAAAATCCGGAATGATGCTTGGTTTGGGAGAGCGGGAAACGGAAGTGATCGAAGCCATGAAAGACCTGAGATCAGCGAATGTCGATGTGCTGACCCTGGGACAATACCTGCAGCCCTCCCGGAAGCATCTGCCGGTGAAGGAATTCATTCTGCCGGCTCAATTTGAGAAGTACAGGGAAATAGGGCTTGACCTGGGATTCAGACATGTGGAAAGCGGTGCGCTTGTAAGATCTTCCTACAAGGCACATAAACATGTGATTTAAGTACCCGGAAGCCGGGGTGGTTCGCTGAAAACGCGGATCGCAGGGGTACATAGGCTCTTTAATACGGCAGTGCAGCTGGTATCTTTTCAAATGAATGAAATCACGATAGGAATCAATGGATTTGGCAGAATTGGCCGAACCCTCTTTCGCCTGCTGGAGCAGTATCCCCACCTTAGGGTAGTAGCCGTTAATGACATTGCTGATAACAAAACCCTGGCACATCTGCTGAAATACGATAGTATTCATGGGATTTTCCAGGGCGAGATCAAAGTCACAACTACAGGATTTCTTGCCGGAAACAAGGAAGTAAGGGTTTTAAATGAGCCACATCCGGAAAACATCCGATGGAAGGATCATGGAGTGGATCTTGTGGTGGAGGCAACAGGCAAGTTAAAGACCAGGAAAGCCCTCGCAGTCCATCTTGCAAATGGTGCGCGTAAGGTGATACTCTCCGCCCCTCCGGCTGACGATGCTATTAAAACGATTGTGTTTGGCGTTAATGAACATATCCTGACAGCAGAAGATCATATTATCTCCAATGCTTCATGCACCACAAATAATGCGGCGCCAATGATCAAGGTGATGGATGATCATTTTGGGGTTCAGCAGGCTTACATCACCACGGTTCATTCGTATACCTCAGATCAAAGCCTGCATGATAGTCCTCATCATGACCTCAGGAGAGCTCGTGCCGCTTCACAGTCCATCATTCCCACCACCACAGGAGCGGCAAAAGCACTGACGCGGATATTTCCCCATTTATCGGATGCTATAGGAGGTTGCGGCATTAGGGTGCCCGTTCCTAACGGGTCACTGACCGATATCACCCTGAATGTGAATAAAATAACCTCAATTCAGGAAATTAATGATACTTTTAATCGAATTTCAGAAAATGAGCTCAAAAACATCCTTTTTTATACGGAAGAACCGATAGTTTCCATCGATATAAACAATAGTTGTTATTCCTGTACGTTTGATTCTCAGATGACTTCGGTTATAGGAAGGATGGTAAAGGTGATTGGGTGGTATGACAATGAAACCGGCTATTGCAGCCGAATTATTGATGTAATAAATCTATTGATAAATAAGCGATACCTTTGAATTGCCCTTTATCATATCAACAATTAAAAGCCTTGCGTTTCGTTTTGGCTTTTCTGTGCGTGGGGTATGCCGCGTGGTCACAGGATTCTCTGCTCCTTAATAAAAGTGTAGATTCCTTCATCAACGAAAGCAGGGCTTTCAGAAACCAGAACAAGATAGAACTTGCTCTGGAAGCCCTGGACAAAGCGGCCACTCTGTCAGAGGAAACTGAAAATGAGAAAGGCCTGGTCGACTGCTATCACAACTTTGCCATCCTCAACCTCGGTCTGGACAGACGCGAACAATGCCTTTTCTACTGGGAACGAGCCTCTGTACTCCTCAACCAGCTTGAATACCCGTATGGACATGCCATTCACAAATATATAGAAGCCCTTCTTCTTTTTGGAAATGACAATAAATACCAATCCCTGTTTGTGCTCAATGAGGCGAAACAACTCAGCAATGACCGTAACCTGCTCAATAATATACTTTTCCTCGAAGGAACTATCTACAGTTCTATTGAAAAATATGACAGTGCCAGCCTGAACTTTAACTCGCTGGTTGTCAATACAGATATATATGAAAAAGACTATCTGGCTGCCAAAGCGTATTTGGGACTATCGGGCTTACAGATGGATCAGGGATTGTATAATGAGAGCATTGAAAGCAGTAGCAGCGCCCTTGCACTGGCTACTAACGCTTATTTTGCCAGAGAAGTCATCAAGGCTCTTGAAATGCTCGTCAGAAGTTATGAAAAAACAAATGAATACGATCGTGCCCTGGAACACAGTCGCAAATTGCTAAAAGTCAAGGATTCTATTTTCACGATTGAAAAAGTCAAAACTGAGGCCAGGACGGCTGACAAGATTCAGTTTGATATGATGACCGAAACCATCGGAAAACAAGATGAGACCATTGAAGAATTGAATGTGAATGTCAACCGTTCCGAAATCACAGCCATTCTGACTTCTGCTTTCCTGACCATCATTTCATTGCTGGCCGTTTCCCTCTACCGCAACAATCAGATCAAACTAAAGACGAATGATCTTTTACAAACCAAAAACCGCGAATTACAGGCAGCAAGGGATGCCGCGGTTCAGGCCATGGAAGCCAAAACGAACTTTCTTTCTACCGTGAGCCATGAGCTGAGGACGCCACTTTATGCTGTTACAGGGTTGACTCACCTACTGCTGGAGGAGAATCCGAATGACAATCAGAAAGAACATTTAAAGTCACTCAAATTTTCAGGGGATTATCTGTTGAATTTTATTAATGACATCCTCCAGATCAATAAAATAGAAGCTGATAAACTGGAGCCGCTTACCATCGAATTCAATTTGAAAAAAGTGCTCAGCGATGTGATTAATTCCCTTAAGCAAAGTGCCAGGGAAAATAAAACGACCATCCTGCTTGAATATGACCCAAAAATTCCGGGCCATCTCATGGGAGATCCTTTAAAGCTTTCCCAGGTATTTATGAACCTTGTGGGTAACGCGCTGAAGTTTACTCGACAGGGAGAAGTGCAGGTCATTGCCAAATTGATGAAGAAAGAGGAGGAGGATGTCACGCTTTACCTTGAAGTAAAAGACAATGGCATTGGGATTGCAAAGGAACAACAGGATAATATTTTTGACAGTTTTGAACAGGGATCGGTCCAGATCAACCGGGAATATGGGGGTACAGGACTCGGATTGACCATTGTCAAAAGCCTCCTCGGGCTTTTCGGAAGCAAGATCCACCTTCAAAGTGAACTGGGGAAGGGCAGTTCCTTTTTCTTCGAACTCAATCTGAATAGTAAGGACAGTTTGGTAGACGATATCCCTTTTGAAATGACAATCAAGGACTATGATCTTGCGGGACTCTTCCTTCTTGTAGTGGAGGACAATAAAATCAATCAGGTAATCACCAAGAAAATGCTGGGTAAAAAGGACATTGGTTGTGATATCGCAAACAATGGGATTGAAGCGGTTGACATGGCCAGAAATAATTCATATGATGGGATCCTGATGGACATTCACATGCCAGGAATCAGCGGGGTGGAGGCCACGATCCAGATTCGAAAATTTGACCAGAATACCCCAATCATTGCCCTTACTGCGATTTCATTGGACGACAGCCTTGAAAACTTCTTCGCTGCCGGTTGTAATGACGTCGTTACCAAGCCTTTTAAACCGGAACTTTTCTATCTGAAAATAGGTGAAAATATCCTGGAACACAAGTTGAATAAATCGCTCTCATAGCAGGCCGAGCCATTCTTTGAACTTCGCCAGATCGTTTCCCAGGAACAGGTGCTGTACACGGATATAGTATATTTCACCCTGAACCTTTCCTTTCAGCCGCATAAAATCCTTTTCAGTAGTTAGAATATACTTACGCTGGGCCAGGCGGGATAATTCTGCCTTTGTAAACCGGTGATGGTCTCCGAAATTCATATGAAAGAATGAAATTCCTTCCCCTTGAAGAAAAAGGAGTAACGGATCGGAATCTGCAATTCCGGTAACCAGGGTAACGTCTTTATTTCTGAGCCAGTGCAGGGGTCTGGAACCTAAGGTCCCTCTCAGGTGGAGATCGTACGCCAAAGTCGCGAACAATACCTGTTGGTGCTTCTCGGGCCGGAGTTTATCCAGAATCCGCTGGCGTTCCACATTCATATCTGCAGGGCATTTGGTAACCACAATGAGATCTGCCCGCCTGGCCTGGTCCCGGCAGTCCCTCAAAGTACCGGCGGGAAGATAATTGTCGTCGCAATAGAGGTTATGGCAGGAGGTCAACAGGATGTTGCGCCAGGGTTTTACCTTCCGGTGCTGAAAACCATCGTCAAGCAATATCAGATCGGGCTTTGCCTGGGTTTCAAGATAGGTTATCCCCCGGCGGCGATTGGCATCCACCGCCACCGTGACCTCCGGGAATGCTGTGGCCAGTTGCAGCGGTTCATCCCCTGCTTCCAGGGCTGTGCTTGAGCGCGTGACCCATCTGAACCCGCGGGTGCTACGTCCATAACCCCTGCTGAGCACCGCCATCTTTTGAGTCGACTCCAAAAGAGACAGCAAAAGCGCGATCATCGGGGTCTTTCCTGTACCTCCCACATTGAGATTCCCCACACAAAGTATTGGGGTTTTAAAAGTCCGTGACGAAAAGAAGCCTATATCATAAAAGCGATTGCGAAGACAAACTATGGCAGCATAGGCCAGGGAAAACGGAAAGGTTATTTTTCTAAGCAGTTGCATCACCAACGAAAATATAGTATTTCAACGTGAATAATGGATAAGCCAATGAAATTGGATTTTTCCGGGCCCCTACCCTAAAGGGGAGGAAAAATCCTATAATAATAGGCCTGATAGGGAAAATTATTGCCCTTTAGGGTCAGGGAAAGAGAATTTTCGACTTAAAAGATGAACCGTTATTCACGTTATTTTATCTTTGCTACCCTTAAAACGTTCGAATGCTGATCAAGGATGTCACGGCGATTCTGGAGGAGCTGGCCCCGTTGGACTACGCGGAATCCTATGATAATACCGGACTCCTGATTGGGGATCAAATGAACAGCGTCACCGGTATCCTCGTTACTCTGGATACGCTTGAACCGGTGGTGGAGGAGGCGGTGAGAATGAATCTTAATTTAATTGTCAGCTTTCATCCGATCATCTTTCAAGGTCTTAAAAAGTTAACCGGCACCACCTATGCGGAGCGTGCTGTGATGAAGGCCATCCGCCATGATATTGCCATTTATTCGATGCATACGGGACTTGACAATGCCCTGCACGGTGTCAATGCGAAAATTTGTGAGGTTCTCAGTCTCACGAATCCAAAGATTCTGATCCCTCTCAAAAATACGATCCGCAAACTGACTACCTACGTCCCTAACTCAGATGCTGAAGCGCTGTTAACAGCATTATTTCAGGCCGGAGCCGGGAACATAGGGAAGTATAGCAATTGCAGCTTTTCCGTAGCAGGAACAGGGAGTTTTCTCCCTGGGGAAAGAGCCGCGCCCGTAAAAGGTAAAAAAGGTGCTCTGCATCTGGAATCCGAAACACAGCTGCATGTTACCTATGCCAGACATCTGGAAGCAGCCGTTCTCAAGGCGCTGTTTGATTCACATCCTTATGAAGAGGTGGCCTATGAGATATCGACCCTCGATAATACCAACCAAGAGCTGGGCTCAGGTATGATTGGCAGCCTGGAAAAAGAGATGGCGGAGAAAGATTTCCTTGCAATGATCAGAGAACGCATGAATGCCCGTGGTATAAGGCATTCACCCCTCCTTGGCCGGCCGGTTCGGAAAGTGGCAGTGCTCGGAGGAAGTGGTTCTTTTGCCATAAGCGCTGCAAAGGCAGCCGGGGCAGACTTTCTGATCACGGCTGATATAAAGTACCATCAGTTTTATGAGGCGGAGGACCGGATGGTCATTGCCGATATCGGCCACTTTGAAACTGAGCAGTTTACAAAAAATCTCCTGGTGGACTATCTTACAAAAAAAATGCCTAATTTTGCAATCGCTTTATCAGCGACTATAACAAATCCAATCAAGTATTTTTAATTATGGCTGCAAAAACAGAAGTAACGGTTGAAGACAAATTAAGAGCGTTGTACGACCTGCAATTGATTGATTCCCGGGTGGATGAGATCAGGAATGTGCGCGGGGAATTGCCGCTCGAGGTTCAGGATCTGGAAGATGATGTCCTCGGACTAAAGACCAGGATGGACAAACTGAAGACGGATGTTGAAACTGTCAACTATGAGATAACCGCCAAAAAGAACTTGATTGATGAGGCCAAGGTTCTGATAAAGAAATACGCCGAACAACAGAAGAACGTTCGCAATAGCCGGGAATTTAATTCCCTCGCCAAGGAAGTAGAGTTTCAGGAACTGGAGATACAGCTTGCGGAAAAAAATATCAAGGAGTTTAAGGTCCAGATAGAGCAGAAGAAGGAAGTTATCGCTGAAACGAAGGAAAGACTTACCGAACGTGACGCACACCTGAAGCATAAGAAAAATGAATTGGATGCGATTCTTGCCGAGACGGACAAGGAAGAGAAGGAATTGCTGGCAAAGTCAGAAAAATTCGAAAAACTCATTGAAGACAGGCTGATCCAGGCTTATAAGCGCATCAGAAACAATGTAAAGAATGGCCTGGCTGTCGTACCCATAGAAAGAGGGGCTTCAGGAGGGTCTTTTTTCACTATTCCCCCCCAGGTGCAGGTAGAGATCGCTTCGCGCAAAAAGATCATTACCGATGAGCACAGCGGACGCATTCTGGTAGATCCGGTACTGGCCGAAGAGGAGCAGGAAAAGATGCACAAGATGTTTTCGAAAATTTAGGCTTGATACAAACTTATGAAAGGCCGGATATCTGAGATATCCGGCCTTTTATTTTTTCAGAAGTGCAATCATCTTTTCTTCCACTTCAAAACTGTCCCATCGGGAAGCAATTTCCGGGAGGTTCATAATTTGCTTCATGATGCCTTCCTGAACATCCCCAATCGCCAAAGCCTCGGCATAAGGCCGGTCTGAAAAGGTCACTCGGGAATAGACAGGAATCCACAGATCAGGGTGTTGGGCAGCGAAGTGTTTTTCTATCTTCTTCTGAAGCAGAAAAACAGGGTCTGCCGTTTTGCTGCTCATTTCAATAAAATTGCGATAGCTCAATTCAGCAATGGCATCGGCGTTGGGTTTCCTGGACGTCTCATATTCCTGAAAAATCTGCTGCCAGTCATCCCCATATTCCCCCATGAGCTTGTCCAATTCATAGATATCCTCAAACCCCGCATTCATCCCCTGTCCGTAAAAGGGAACTACGGCATGCGCTGAATCCCCTACAAGGGCAATCTTATCCGAATAGGTCCATGGAAAGCATTTCATGGTCACCATGGCACTTGTAGGGTTTCTGAAGAAATCTTCTGTAAGATCCTCTATATCCTGCATGACATCCGGAAAATACTCCAGAAAAAATGCCTTGGCTTTTGCCTTATCTGAAAGGGCATCAAAAGATATATCCCCCTCAAAAGGTAAAAATAGCGTACAGGTAAAACTGCCATCCAGATTTGGCATGGCAATAAACATAAACCTACCTCTTGGCCAGATATGGAAGGAGTTTTTATCAAGTTTATGGGATCCATCCTCATTGGGGGCGATGGTGAGTTCCTTATAACCTACATCAATAAATTCCTGAGAGTAATCAAAGCGGCTGCGTCGCTGCATTTTATGCCGTATCCGGGAAAAAGCCCCGTCGCAGCCGAATACCAGATCATAATCATACTCCATCCATTCCGACTTTTCAGTTTCCCCGGTAAAGAGTTTGGCGTCCGGAAGGCTGACATCCCATACCTTTTCATTGAACCGAAAATCGACCCCCTCTGCCTCTGCAAGGTCAATCATGGTACTATTTAGCAGGCCTCTCGAAATGGACCAGATCGCTTCCCCCTCCTCCCCGTATTTCTGGAAATACACAGGAGCACCCTTCACATGCAAGGCCCGTTTATCAAGCGCAATGGCAATTTTCCTGATCTCTTCCTCAAGACCAACCTCACTGAGGGCATTCCAGCCCCGGTTGCTCATGGCAAGATTGATCGATCTGCCGGAGAATTTAATGGTTCTGATGTCCTGCCTGCGATCAAAGACGGTGATCTTATGACCTCGTTTGCGAAGATAAACTGCCAGCAGGGAGCCTACCAAACCGGATCCTGTTATGGCAATGTTTTTAGGAGTTTGAGTCATAGGCACCTTCCCGGCTGGTTTGCTGTAAATGTAATAAAATTCTATTGGCCGGGCCCAATGCACGTCAAGAGATACCTCGTTTGGTCAAGGTCATAAAAATCAATTTTTTAATCAAAATTTAACGCAGTTCCGCGATCCCGGGAATTCAAGTCCGCGTATGTATATGGAACTTTCCGCTTCGGCGTCCATATATATCCAGAAAGTCCTCCATGAGAATTCATGAAGGACTTTTTCTTTATCTACATATGGGATCTGGCCCCAAATAAAACCTTATTTTAAAATGCCATCGACAATTCCGTACTCAATGGACTCTTCGGCGCCCATCCAATAGTCACGATTAAAATCTTTCATCACCCGCTCGTAGGTCTGCCCGCAATTATCCGCCAGAATGCGCGCGCCGAGTTCCTTGGTTTTGATAATCTCTTTCGCCTGAATCTCAATATTCGAAGCCTGCCCCCTGGCTCCGCCACTTGGCTGATGGATCATTACCCTTGCATGAGGTTGTATGAACCTTCTCCCCTTCTTCCCCACAGAAAGCAAAATGGAGCCCATGGAAGCCGCCAGACCTGAACAAATAGTTGAAACGGGGCTTTTGATTTGTTTTATTGTATCGTAAATGGCAAATCCTGAGGTAACATAACCTCCGGGGCTATTGATGATCAGTTGTATTTCCTTGCTGTTGTGAAGATCAAGGTACATGAGCCGGTCAATTACATGTTTGGCTGAATCGTCATCGACCATTCCCCATAAAAACACCTTGCGCTCCTCTAACAATTTTTCTTCAATAGCTTCCTGTACTTTTCCTTTTTTAGAACTCATTCTTAATTATTGGTTGAAAAACCAAATTTAATCAATTTATTGCGAATAACTTCCTCAACGTTTTTAATGGATAAGCCAATGAAACCGGATTTTTATATTCCAGAATCCTAAAAGGGAGGTAAAATCCTATAAAATAGTTCTGATAGAGAAAATTATTGCCCTTTAGGGTCGGGGAATGGTTTTTTCGGATGTAATGAACAGATAGTGATCTTGACACAGCATCCTCCGGAACCGCCAATTTTCCTTCCCGGCCCTGAAGGGAGGAAAAATTTGATTATACAATCTAAAAGTAGAAAAAACAACACCCTCCAGGGTCGGGGAATGGTTTTTTCGGATGTAGTGAACAGATGGTGATCTTGACACAGCATCCTCCGGAACCGCCAATTTTCCTTCCCCAACCCTGAAGGGAGGGAAAAATTTGATAAAATAGTTCTGATAGAGTAATTATTGTCCTTTGGGGTCAGGGAAAGCGCATTTTCGACCTAAAACGCTGCCCCGCTATTCATGTTCCTCAATAATCACTGTCTGTTTGGCCATCCGACCCCTTAAACCCATTATCTTTGAGAAAAAACAAAAATGAGGCAAGCGATACTTATTCCACTGATGGCCGCGATCCTGGTCAGCGCATGTAAAATGGAAGATAAAAAAGAGGCCGGTCCTCCTGAAGAGAACCTTTCCATGGTGGGACAGGTTGCCCGGGCACATGGAATAAAAAACTGGCACAAAATTACATCCCTGGAATTCACTTTCAATGTAGACAGGGACACCACCCATTTTGACAGGCATTGGATTTGGAATACCAAAACTCAGGAAGTTACAGGTATTTCACAGGGGGATACCATTACCTACTCGCGCAGCTCACTTGACAGCGTCACAGCCAAGGCGGACGCCGCCTTTATCAATGACAAATACTGGCTGCTAGCTCCAATGAATATTGGGTGGGATGAAAAGAACATTACTCAGGAACACAGCATGAAAGCGGAAGCTCCGATCAGCAAAAAGGAAATGCAGAAACTGACCGTAGTATACGGTAATGATGGAGGATATACACCAGGGGATGCTTATGATTTCTATTTTGGCGAGGATATGATGATAAAGGAATGGGCCTATAGAAAGGGAAATAACCCGGAACCCTCCTCAACTGCCACCTGGGAGGATTATACAGATAAAGAGGGTCTGAAAATCTCACAGATGCATAAAAATGACGCCGGCAACTTTAAGTTATATTTCACAAACGTTTCTGTAAAATCGGAATAGACGTCAGGATTTCTTTTTGGCCAGGAATCCGGTGGCCAGCAGCACAAAAAATGCAACACAGAGTAAGACGATAAAACTCGTTTTCAGGGAGCTTTCTTCTGCGAGAAATCCAAGGAGCGGAGGAGCCAGAAGGAAACCCGCATAACCTGTCCCGGCTATAAAAGCTACCCCTTGCGAGGAGGCCACTCCCTGAACATTACCGCCTATCCGGAAAAGTTCAGGGATGATCACAGAGAAACCCAAACCGATCAGTGCGAAACCGAGAATGGCGGGATACGTATTGGCCGAGAGTACAAAAAGATAGCCTATCAGGGAAATAGCCGTTCCCAGGGCCACCAGTTTTACAGATCCAATCCTGGCACTGATACTATCCCCAACAAACCTACCCAGCATCATGGTTGCCGAAAAGGCCAGGAATCCAGTACCGATCAGCACTTCAGGGGCCATGGTAATTTCCTGAAGGAACAGACCGCTCCAGTCCACAATGGCGCCTTCACTGCTCATTACAAGAAAAGAGACCAGTCCCAGAACAAGCAAAGGTCGGAACAGCCGCAAGCTGAACGGCGCTTTCTCAATAGCTGCTGCCTTGATATGAACGTATTGTTTCCTTAACAACAGGTTGATCGCGAAGACCAGCAGAATTACGACGACCATATGTGTCTGCCGGCTGTCAATTATCGGGATTAGAAAGCTTCCAAGGCCCGCGACCACTCCTCCCAGACTGAAAAATCCATGGGCCGCAGACATAAAGTTCCGCTGGTCTTCCTTTTCGATTTCAGTTACCAGCGTATTCATGGCTATATCAAGAAAGCCGTTGCTTGCTCCAAACAAATAGAGCGCTATCATCAGTACTATATAATTTGGGGCGATGATCGGTAGTAACGCACAGACGCTGCTGAGGCAAACCCCTGCCCATGTGGCCTTTCCGACGCCAAGATAATTAATGACGCGTGAGGCAATGGGGAAAACTGAAAAGACCCCAAGCGAAAGAAAAAAAAGGGCAATTCCGAGACTGGCCTTATCGATGCCGAGTGCCTCCTTTACCAGGGGGATATATATGGCCCAGGTACCAAACCAGATATTAAGGCTGGCAAAAACCCAGGCAGGAGCAAAATACCGTTTATTTGAAAGTAAAAGTCGCAGGGAATTCATAACGGGCTAAGTCTGGAATTGGAGATAGTGCATCCAACATGGTTGGCCGAAAATAGTAAAAGGATTGGCATGGCGCAACAGGAAATTTCAGGGCAGCCGGCGGAAGTTTTCAACCACTATCATTCTACTTTATCCATCCCCTTCTTCAGGATCTGCCCGAAACGCTGTATATCCTCATAGCTCGTATACAGTGGTACCGGAGCCAGACGCATGACATTCGGTTCACGCCAGTCAGTCACCACCCCATGATCTGTCAGGTAATCAAATAAGGGTCTCCCCTCGCCATGCAGCAGGATGGAAAGCTGACAGCCCCTGTCCTTGGGAGTAATGATCTCAAAGACCCGGGACTTCCCGGATTCTACAGCCTGCAGAATGAATTCCAGATAGGCGACTATTTTATCCCGCTTTTCAATGATGGCCGGCATGCCTGCCTGTTCAAAGAGCATCAGGGAAGCCAGATAAGGTGCAAGGGAAAGTACCGGCGGATTGCTCAATTGCCAGGCGTCCGCCGTGGCGATGGGTTCAAATTCCTGTTTCATAAGAAACCGGCTCTCCTTGCGGTTCCCCCACCATCCCTCGAATCGCTGGATTCCAGTTTGGTTCAGGTGCCGCTCATGAATAAATATGCCGGAGGCGTTCCCGGGGCCACTGTTCATATATTTATAACTGCACCATGCCGCAAAATCGACGCCCCAGTCGTGTAATTCCAGTCGGACATTCCCCGCGGCATGGGCCAGGTCCCATCCCACCAGAGCTCCAACTTCCCTTCCGGCCCTGGTGATGTTCTCCATATCAAATACCTGCCCGTTGTAATAATTGACTCCTCCAAGAAATACCAGCGCAAGGGAATCACCAACCTCCCTGATTTTCTCAATAATGTCTTCCGTTCTCCAGCTATGTTCGCCCGGACGCTTCCCAATCTCCACGATGGCATCTGCCGGGTCTAGTCCATGAAATCGGAGCTGACTCTGTAACATATACTGGTCAGATGGGAAGGCTTTTTCCTCACAAAGGATTTTATAACGGCGGCTGTTTGGGCGGTAAAAGGAAACCATGAGCAAGTGAAGATTTACTGTAAGGGTATTCATTACAGATACTTCTTTGTCCTGAGCCCCCACAATTTTGGCCAATACAGGTGCCAGTCTTTCATGATAATCCCACCAGGGTTTCTCGGCATGGAAATGACCCGAGACTGCCAACTCTTTCCAGTCTTCAAGGATTTCGTCTATATAGCCTTCTGCGAGCCGGGGCTGTAATCCAAGAGAATTGCCGGTAAAATAGATCACCTCCCTCCCGCCGGACTTTGGAATATAAAATTGTGACCTGTACTCCCGTAGCGGGTCTGCCAAGTCCAGCTCTTTTGCATATTCTGGGGTGTTCAAAAATTCCATGAATCAGATTTGTTCAAAAATACGATTTGTGCAACTAATAAAAGGACATCGGCTTCCTAAGGCAGGTCATGATCCTCAATCAGTCTCATTTCCATGAGATGGCTGGCAAAGCCAACTTTCTGGTAGGCCCTGATGGCGCCCTCATTGTTGTGATAAACTGTGAGACGTATCTCATGAAGTCCTTTGCTTCGCGCCCATGCAACAAGTTCATGCATAATTTTGCTGTTTACTCCTTTTCCCCTGAATTCAGGCCTGGTATACATGAATCCCAGGTAGGCATATTGCTGATGGTCCAGGTAGGAACGGGCTTCCCTGGGGGAGCCATATCCGCATCCAATAAGCCGGCCATCTGATTCGGCGACCAGCATGGCCACATCTTTTCCGGTGATCAGGGCAGGTAGATCATAATAGGTCACTGGCGAAGGCTTGATGGTCGCATCCAGGGGTCGCTCACTTAAAATGAGTTGTTGTTCAAATTCCAGCAATACCTCAAGATCCTGAAGTACAGCCGGTCTAATGGTTATTTTTTCCATGGATTTTCAAAGCAGTTACTACTTCCCAAGGTAGGGTATTAATGGCTATTTTTGTAAAAAAGCCGATGCACTTTCTGTCCCGGAATCTCGAGGAATACATTACCGATCATAGCGCGGCTGAGCCTGAATTGCTTATTGAACTGTCGCGTGAAACCCATCTCAAGGTACTCCGTCCTCGTATGATCAGCGGGCATTATCAGGGGCGCATACTCAGCCTGATCTCTAAAATGGTCCGCCCCCGGAACATCCTCGAAATAGGAACTTATACAGGGTACTCCGCCCTATGCCTGGCCGAAGGGCTCACAGCAGATGGCACGCTTCATACCATCGATTTAAACGAAGAACTGACTGAAATTCAGCAACGCTATTTCAAAAAAAGTGTTTATGACGGCCGGATAAGATCGTATCTGGGAGATGCGTTGTGTGTCCTGCCCGAAATGGACGTAATCTTTGACCTGGTTTTTATCGACGCAGAAAAAACGGAATACGCCTCCTATTTTGAAGCCGTTCTAAAAAAAACGCGATCGGGTAGTATAATACTTTCTGATAATGTTCTGTGGTCCGGCAAGGTTGCAGAAGCTTCGGATCATAAAGATGCCGCCACTGAAGTACTCAAGGCATATAACGATAAACTGAGCAAAGATCCGAGGGTGGAAACAGTGTTGCTTCCTATCCGGGACGGACTCGCATTATGTAGGGTGAGATAAGCTTGTGGTACAGGTAATGAAAAAGGAAGGCCAATAGCATTCCTACCAGCGTCCCCACCAGAATATCAATGGGATAATGCACGCCAACGTAGATGCGGCTGGCCGCAAAAAGAACCGGCCAGATATAGAAGAGCCAAACCCATTTGAATTTCCCCTTTAAGAATAAGACAATGATGGTGGTAACGGCAAAGGAAGAAGCAGCGTGTCCTGAAAAGAAACTGAAATTATCGGGACTTTTTAAAATGCGAATCAGCGTATTGATTTCGATATCATTATTGGGTCGCAACCGCGCTACATACATCTTTGTGATCTGCATGGTCAGCACCGTAACCGCCAGGACCAGTAGGGTTACCAACGACATCAGAGAAGCATCTGTCCTGGAGATTTTGTAGAAAAGCAGCAGAAGAAATATAAGGAAGAGGGGAATCCATGTTGTAAAGTCTGTGATGATTGACCAGAACCAGTCGTATCGCTCAATTCCAAGGCTGTTGAGATAAATAAAGGTTTCCCTGTCCCAATCCAGAATTCGCTTCAGCATAATGGAAGTTATTTCCTTTTCACAGAACCGGCAGCATCCGAAACATTCTTTTTAACCTGTTCCAGTTCTTTTTGGATATCCTTGGTAAAACTGGTGTCTATTCCCTGCTTTTCAGCACTCTTATGAATTTCCTGTTTGATATCCTCGGTGGCGTCCTTTAACTGGCGCATTCCTTTCCCCAGCGTCTTTGCGATGCCCGGGATTTTATCAGCTCCAAAAACCATTACCACAATAAAAAGGATAAAGAAAATCTCGGCTCCGCTTATAAACAAAAAAACACCTGCATGCATAGTGCAAATATAATGAAGTTGGTACACATAAGGCCTGACCGGATCAAAATCCTGGCAGGCCTTTAAGTATTCAATGCAACTTCTGTTTTACTTTCCTTTAATCTCTTCTTTAAACTGGTCAAAATCAGATTTCTGCTCCTTCCTTGGCCAGGAATTGTTAGTAACATCAATATCCGCGGTCTCTGCCTTGGGATCTACCACCACTCCGGTAAGCTCCTTAGTGGAGGCAACGATCCTGCTCACTTCCTTATCATTCTTACGCCATATTTCCGGGGGGTATGTAATATTTTCCTTAGATCCGTCCGCATAGGTATATTCCACAATAAGCGGCATTGGTAATCCTCCCGGTTTGTCAAAAGTCACTTCGTAGAAAAATCGGGGATTCTTTATATTGGCCCGCTCCTCCTCTGTCATGTTATCCATCATGAATTCCTTGAGGGTGATAGACGATTCCATTGACGGTTTACCTTTCAGGCCCGGATCTGTCTCCGAGCCGTCATCCTCCGACAAATAGACCAATGGGGGCAGATCTGCCTCGTTGATGTTCTGCGCGGCCATGTATTCTTTTAGCTTGGGCGAAGGTTTGTCCGCAACATAGTACTTCTTAATTCCTTTCACTCCGATATCTACATAATCGGTCGTGTAGAACCAGCCCCTCCAAAACCAGTCGAGGTCTACCGCGGAAGCATCCTCCATGGTTCGGAAAAAATCTTCCGGGGTCGGATGTTTGAATTTCCAGCGATTCGCATAGGTCTTAAAAGCATGATCAAACAATTCCCGCCCCATCACGGTCTCCCGCAGGATATTCAGTGCGGTTGCAGGCTTGCCATAGGCATTGGGGCCCAGCTGGTATACATTTTCTGGATTGGACATAATGGGTGAAATCGTACTTTGATCCCCGGCCATATACGGAACTATTTTATCCGGATCCCCTCTGCGCGAAGGATATTTTGCATTAGGTGCGATGATCTCCGGATTCGCTTCGCCAAACTCCTGTTCCGTCATATATTGCAAAAAAGTATCCAGACCTTCATCCATCCACCCCCATTGGCGTTCATCCGAATTCACGATCATTGGGAAGAAATTATGTCCTACCTCATGGATAATGACACTGAGCATGCCAAATTTTACCTTGTCTGAATACGTCCCATCCTCATTAGGACGGCCATAATTCCAGCAAATCATCGGGTATTCCATTCCCTGATCTTTGGCGTGTACGGAAATGGCCTTGTGATAAGGATAGTCAAACGTATGTGCGGAATAGGAGCGCAGGGTCTGTACTACCGCTTTGGTCGACAATTCTTCCCATAAAGGATTCCCCTCTTTCGGGTAAATGGATACGGCCATCACTTCTCTGTTTCCCAGCTTCACTGCCTGCATATCCCAGATGAATTTCCTGGAAGTGGCGAAGGCAAAATCCCTGACATTTTCAGCCTTCAGTCGCCAGGTTTTCTTTTTGTCAGAAAATGATTTTTCAGCGGCCTCCGCTTCTGCCTGGGTGACAATCAGCACAGGAGCGTCAAAGGATTTCTTGGCTTTTTCATAGCGTGCCAGCATTTCTTTTGAAAACACTTCACTGCGGTTTTGCAATTCTCCGGTTCCGTCCAGAATATGATCTGCCGGGACCGTTATATTAACTTCGTAATTTCCGAAAGGGAGCGCAAATTCCCCATTGCCCCAGAACTGATGGTTTTGCCAGCCTTCAACGTCACTGTAAACGGCCATCCTTGGAAAGAACTGAGCAATGACATAGGCTCTGTTCCCATCCTTTTTAAAGAACTCATATCCGGAACGGGCACGGTTGACGGTATGATCAGGAATGTTATACCACCATTTAACTGAAAAAGAGATCTGTTCCCCGCTTTTGAGAGCGGCAGGAAGGTCTACCCGCATCATGGTCTGATTGATCGTATACGGGAGTGCTTTGCCATTGGCATCCTTCAGGTATTCCACATTAAACCCCCCGTCAAAAGGCTGATTTATAAACTGTTTTGCAAAATCCTCAGGCTCGCTGGCCTCAGAGATGATTTCAGGATTTCTCAGCGCAGACTTCGTATCCTTGGTCCGAACATTCTGATCTAGTTGCAGCCAAAGATATTCGAGATCATCGGGAGAATTATTGTGGTAGGTAACCGTTTCCACTCCATTGATCCTGGCATTTTTGTCATCCAGTTCAATGTCCATTTTATAATCTGCCTGCTGCTGGTAGTAATCTGGTCCGGGAGCCCCTGAGGCGGATCGGTAGGTGTTGGGCGTGGCAAATTCTTCGTGAAGTTGTTTGAATTTACTTTGGTTGTAATGCCCTTGTTCACGCTCCTTGGGAGCTTCTTCCTGAGCAATGGCTATCGCTGTAAACAGGAAAACGAGCGATGCCAGGGCATACTTGAATTGATTCATCTTCTATTTCATTTTTAACCTGCCGAAAATAACACAAATAAAACAGATTGCCCGTCTATTGTGGCCAGTTTAACACACCATTGGTTCGTTCCCGGACAAGCACAAAGCTCTTTTTCACACCCCCGATCTTAAAATGGACGAGGTTTTGCTGTTCCTCGTATAAATCAGTCAGGAGTTCATTTCTTACTTCCATCGGAGTTCCTGCAGAGGGATGAATATCCGGCACCTCCAGGTAGCATACCGCAACATCATTGTCATATTTCTTGCCCAGAAATCGGAAGGGTTGCTCCTTGCCGTCTATCATGATCGAAAACCGGGCCTCCATATATTTCGCCACCAGTTCGTCCGTGACCTCTGCTTCTTTCTCCGTAGCCAAATGGGTGTTCTTTCCGTACCGTTCCAAAAGTACCGCCTGCAAGTCATCTATAAATATCCTGCTGGTAATTTGCAGACTCTGGTCTTTCTCAGAATAATTGATATTTGTAACGCTGACATAGAATTTATGAAGTGTTCCGAAAGCCAGAAGCGGTAGGATACACAGCAGCAAAGCTGTTTTAAGTAATCGCATACACATTCATTAGAATTACAACACTGCAAAATACATACCAGGAACTTGAAGCTGTTTAGCCTGCGGTTAATCCAGATTGTTATTGCTTCTGTACACAGTGCTTTTTAAGCTTAACAATTCCCAGAGCGCTATGGTGTCGTCCGACCTTACCAGGGAGTCAAAGCTGCTATCCACTTCGCAGAAGTACATAAAATCTGCGATCCTTTCCTGGGGAATCTTAAGTTGCTGTTCGTACAGGCTATCTGCAAAATACCCCCGGATTTTCTCAATTTGCAGGGATTTATGGTCTCTGGCTACCCTCTTCTTAAGCATTTTGGTACGGCCGCTTATCGCATTGAGTAGCGGGTTGATTGGGATTCCGGGACCTGTGGTGGCCTCCTTCAGCAAACGTTCACTTTGGATCATGGGTTTGACATAGGCGTTAGGAAGGCCGAGGGAGGTGGCAGAAACCACATACCCGGTTTGAATGCTTTCCATATCCAGCGCCAGATCACCGGAAAGATTATACGGCCTTAGCACCACCTCGTCCAGCTCATTCACAAACTCCTCAAGGGGTACAAGGACAAACCGGCTCTCCAGCAGGCTGGCCGTGACCACCAGTACCTTTCTCCGGAACTGCACGGCTGAGAACAAAAGGGTATCGTTGAGTTGCACCGGTAGGGTGAAATTTCCCAGCTCCCCGGTAATGGTCGCCTTCCCCCTGGTGCTGTTCATAACGTGTACATCAGGTACTCCTTCCCCTTCACTTTCAACCCTTCCAGCCAAATGCTGACCCGAAAGATGATGAATACCAACACAGCAGAAGAGACAAAATAGCCCTGACAGTCGCCTAATCCTCAGCATTTGTCACTTTTAGGTACGACTCACTCTGAGTGACCAGAAAATCTATAAGCTGAAATTCATTGTCCTTCCTCAGCAGCGATTGTGGCGGAAGTTGTGCATCACAGTATACCAGGAATTCTTCTATGCGATCCCGGGGAATATGAAGATCGGTAATAAAAAAATCATCCTCATAAACCGACCGCAGTACTTCACTCACTTTCAACGGTTCCCTGGCTTCTCCCGAAGCGTTTCTCGAATCAAAAAGCAACTTGAAAATGTTGACAAAATTAAGGCCATCCCGCATGCCCCTAACCGTTTCATCCTGTGCAATATTGATTATTTCAGTGGATTGATCCGTCTCATATTCAAACTCCTTGAAATCTTCATTCTGAAGTTCTATGAATTTGGCCTGGTTTTCCGGGCTCACAGTCACTTCTTCCAAAGCGGTAACTTTTTCATTCACTTCTACAACCAGGCGGTTATTTTCAAGAATGGCTTCGGTGATTTTCACTATCTCCAGCTGGTAATTAATGGCGGTAAACACAAGTTCATCGCCCGCCATTACCATGATGGCGAATTCCCCCCTATCATTTGTTATTGTAGCTTTCTCAGAGGTTGTATTGATGACATCTTCATTTGGGACAAAGGCATTCCGGTAAAGAACCTGTCCGCGGAGTAACCTGCGTTCCCCTTCCTGGGAGGTCAGTATTCCGGGGGCCATAAAAGCGAAAAGGAGTAGCAGGGTCAATTTCAGAGTCATAGGCCTCAGCGTTGAAATCAATGGTACCATAAAGAAAATGCAACTGCGATTCATAAAAAAATCTGGCTGCAATAAACTTATGTTAATCTTTCCCAACAGTCAGGAAAATAGCCCTGAAAATGCAGGCAGCCTGCAGCTGACAAGCCTATTTTCGGGCATTCTGGGCCATTGATAACCTTTCACCGCTGAAAGGCGCATTTCAGGGTATAAAGTTAGCATAATGGAGATATAATTTTATTTTTGTGAGTCCTGAGAACCTGGAATTTAAATAGATTCAGTATGCAAATGAAACTTGTCCTGGCAGGGGTTTGTCTGTCCTTGTGCCATGCCCTTTCCGCCCAGATAAAAATTGGGGATAATCCCCAGAATATCCATCCTGTTTCAGTACTGGAACTGGAGAGTACCAACCGGGTGCTGGTGATTACCCGGATCTCGGAACAGCAGATGAACAGCCTGGTTCCATCACAAGGAGCCCTGGTCTATAATACGGACGCGCAATGTATATTTTATTTTGACGGGACCGCGTGGATCAACCTGTGCGATTCGCTGGCGCTGACGTTTACAGCAGATCCTATCGTCAACCCTGCGCCCACTGTGGTGATTACGGAGGAAGGCGACAATCTCAATTTTGAAGTCGGTGAGATTTCGAGTGAAAATATCGTCGACTTCAGCATCAACAGTGTGGATATTCAGAACAACTCCATCACTTCAGATAAGCTATCACCGGATTCAGTGGGTGCGGAGGAATTGCAGGACAATACGGTAACGGATGCGGAGATCGATTACAATGTGGTGACGTTGAATGATTTTTTCAATGACGCCGGCTATATTACCGGTGCCGGAGTTGTCAGCGCGGTGGCCGGGAATGCGATCATAGACAATGGGGGTGCTTTTTATGATGATGATCCGTTGTCTGCCGCTATTGCCGCCAATACGGCGGCG
>JBGTMS010000098.1:0-15781 GCA_041743425.1 Zeaxanthinibacter sp.
CGCTGAAGGTATCTGAAGGGAAGAAGTTGATCCCGTCAATACTGTAGGTATAACCGGGGGTTCCCCCGATGGCATTCTGTGCCTGTATGGTGGCAGTCTGCAAACAGGTATAAGGCTGTATGATAACGGCGTTGCCTGTAACTGCGTCTACCGGCCCACTAATGGTAAACAGTTCGATAAAATCGCAGGAGGCTGCGCCATTCGTTTGCGTAATGGCCAGACTATAGTCTCCCTGTCCCAGTCCCGCAAAGATGCCGGAGGTATTGATGAGCGTCGAGTTGTCCGGGTAAGTAAGCGTGAAGGAGACGGAATAACCATTATAACTTGTGACATTTACGGAGAATTGACCATCGGCTACCCCAAAACAACTTTCGTCCACAGCAGTTGTAGTGTAGGTCACGGCGGGGGCAATGGTAATGCCGGCAATATTTGAAATTGCATAACAGTTGTTGGCATCGATGACCACAAAGGCATAATCACCTGCCTGGGCGCTGTTAAAGCTGAAATCGTTGGTGTCCTGAAATGCTGCTGCGGGAATATCGCTTATATCGGTATATAGGTCGGTTCCATTAAAACTCCAAATGGCGTATTGATAATCCGGATTGGGGAAGCCTCCTGATGCCGTTACGGTGATAATACCATCGCTGCAATCTATTGGTTTGGTTGTAACCGCCAGGGCCGCAAGATTATCGATGTCATTAATAATAATCTGTTGAGTGTAACTGCAGCCGTCGTCGGTTGTAGCAAGCACGTCATAGGTGCCCGGATTTAGGTTCTCAAAAGTGTAATTATTATCCGATGAGGGTCCAAAGGTGTCAACTGTGGTACCGCCTATTGAAATTTCATAATAATACTGCGGCTCCACATTTAAAATGGAAATGGAAATTTCACCCAATCCGTTGCAGTTGGCATCTGTGGCGCTGACATCTACCTGGAAATCCCTGGCCAGAATACCAATATTCTCGAGCCGGAATATACATCCGCCAATAACCCCTTGTTGCTGCATTTCTACGGTATAGGCTCCGTTACTTGCAATCGTGAAAGCAGGGCCATTGTTAGCGCTGAAAGGAACAAGTATGTTCCCGTTGACGGCATTCACAAGTTGGTAGTCGTAATTCGCAGGCATGTTCGTTACCGTAATATTCCCCGGAGTGGAACAGATAAGATCAGTGCTGTTATACTGAGGGTTTAGAGGGTTCTTGAAAATATTGAAGTAGAACCTGTTGAAACATCCGTTCTGATAATTGATAATCAGCCGGTACTGCCCGGCATTTTCGGCAAGAAAATTATTTCCGGAAGCCACGGTATTCCACGTACATCCTGTATTGATATTGGCGCAATCTGCTGCCGACGCGGCACAACTTGTCTCATCCAGTTGCTGCCATATAATACTCTGCGCATCCGGGATATTGATCTGAATGGGTTCCGTATCATTCAGTCCGCAAAGGAAAATTTTCGGCAAAAGCTCCCCGTCGTTGGAGCAGGTCACCACTTCCCCTTCTACTGTATTGGTAGGGTCGTTGATCAGGTCGATGATAGGGTTGCTTTGTGTTACTCCGAATCGTTCAACAGTAATAATTTCCTGAAATCCTTTGCATGGGTCTGCAATAATTTTATCGACAATGTAAACACCTATATCATTTACCAGAAGGGTGGTAGGATCATTGTCAGGATCGCCGTCGTTGAGCGGAGTATCGCCGGCATCAATAATGTTGTTGCCGTTCTCATCCTTGTACCAAACGTAGCTGTCAAAATTATCCCCTGCATCAAGCAGGACGTCATTCCCGCAAAGTTGGACTGTGCGTCTAAAATCACAATCTTCCAGGTCATCCAAAAGGAAATTTGTCGCGCCCGGGGTCACAAACCCGCAAAAGTCGAAATCACTGACACTTGGGTCGTCGGTGATCTGGTTGCTGTTAATTACCCCGCGGTATCTGGAGTAGGCAAGGTTTTGTATGACGTCTGTACAGGCATCGACAAAATCAAAACAATTCTCTGCTACCCGTACCCTCAGTCGAATCCTGGATACCGGATCATCTTCTTCCACCAGCTGCCGCGGGATGCTGAAGGTGATTTCATGGCTCACCGCATCGTAAACATAAGTAACCCCGGGAGGGAGGACCAGGCCGGAAGGAATGAATGTAACATTGGCCGGGAGCACATCGCGAAGGGTGTAATTGGTTGCATCGTCATTACCGATATTCTGAAAGGAAAGAACATAGTCCAGTAACTGGCCCAGATTCACCCCTGCCCCGGTAATATCATTTCCTGCAATATCCTCTACCTTCTTTTCCACCACAATATTCGGCTCAATAATCTCAACATTAAAGGAGTTAAAGAACGGATAGTATTGGTCCCCATCGGAGTTGAATCTCAGGGTTGCGGCCGTTTCGCCATTTGGGATGACACTGTTTGCGGGGTTATTGAGCAGGAAAATATCTGTATCGTATCCGAGGGTGTTTACACTAGAAGGAGTTCGGTTCGTAGTTATTACGCCATCCAGTGTAATGTTGCTGTTAAAAAAATTAGCTGCCGGGTTTACGGCGTTACTGAGGATGGTAAAAGATCCGTTACTGGCTGCCTTTATCCGCATACGATCTCCGGTGATCCTGTTGTCTCCTTCCAGGGCTGCAGCGCCAATCTTTGCCCTTACAGGACCAATAGGAATGGTATTGAAACCGTTGTAATCAATGTCAACCGTCGGATTGGCAGCCCGCACCCTCGCAAAACCATCAAATGTGGTAATTAACTTTCCGCTAAGGGTCGGGTTTTCATAGACTATGACAAGGGTCCAGCCTGCTGAGGCGCCTCCACCAGGAGAAAGTGCACCACGAACCGAGCGGATGTTGGCGATGGTATAGGTGCCCTCAGGACTTGCCATTGGGGTAATAAGCCCGGTCACATCTGCATAGCAGGCGTAAGGGCTGTTCTGGCGCATAGAATTGTCTGTACTTGTAAAGCCATCATAAATGACTTCATCCGCCACGACATCAACATAGGCGCCACCCGGAACCCTGAGTTTTACACGATTAAAATCACTTTGTCGGTTGGTACCTACAGCCTGGCCGGCATTTTGACTGGGGTAGGTGGCAGACCAGTAAAGACCGGCATACCGGATAAGATTACAGCTGGCCTCCGGAAATGTAAATTGAGCGGAGCTGGAGCTGAATGTGGTGGGATCGGAATCAATATCAATATATTGTTGATTGAAATAATCATTATATTCAGAACTGTTGCCGGTGGTATTATAGGCATCCACCGGCTCCGTAGTTGAAGTACCTCCATTTCGGTTGACAATGTTATTGGCAATAAATGTTAAGTCTCCTTTGATATTGCTCTGATAGCGGATATCAAAAGAGTTGTATTCCTGGGCGAAGCCAATAAAGAAAAACAGGAGTATGGAGGCGAAAAGTAGTTTTCTGACTATAGGTTTCATTTAGGTTATAAGATTTGGGGTAACCCGCATGATCCACATTTTATCATCATACGTGTCATTCAATCTGGAGTAGTAGGCAACCAGAGCATTGTTCCAGGTATCATGGCGCTTAAGATAAACATACCGATAGTTATTTTGTGGATTGACAAAGTAACTTGCGCTCAAGCCCCTCGCATTCAATAATTTCACAAACCTGTTAGCGTTGGAGGTGCTTGCAAATACATTGGCAATGATATAGTATCCGGATCCCAGGCCTTCAATGACGATGTTCCTGTCTTCCTGAGCGGCTGTATTGTCTTTCACCACAACATTGGTCCTGAGGGCGTCAGTATCATAGGTTGCAGACTTTTCTTTCACTTTTTCTGCGTTCGCCGCAAAAGCTTCATTGGAATACTTATTCTCGACATTCATAATCCACAGCTCATCAGTATACTTGCCGTTCATTTTAGATTTGTGGGCCGCCAATGCCTCCTGCCAGGTACCGAATCGCTCAAGATACACGTACTTCATTCCGTTGTCTGAATTGTCGATATATGCTGGCTGCAAACCCTGACTCGTGAGATTGTCAAGAAACTTATTGAGATACTCGGTCCCTTTGTAGACATTTGCTACAACATAGTACCCGTCCTCAACGCCCTTCAGGTTTCTGAATTTCTTGCCTTTAATTCCTTCCTGAGCAATGGCTCTGGAAAAGGAATCCGTTGCTTTTGGACTACCGGAATCAGAACCCACTTTTGGGGTTTTGGATTTTGTTACGTTAACAGCGTCGCGGGTAATCGTATTTTCCAGGACCTTGCGATCGGCCAAGGATGTGTTATACTGATCGGTATCTCCCGAAGATTGTAAAGCCGCATTTTCTGCCACAGAGGCTTTTTCATTATTGATATAGTACATTTGCCTCGCCTTCTCTTCCACATCGGGGCGTTCGCCATTGGTTTCCCTTCTGACCATGCGCATCACCATATCAAATCTCCGCTCCAGATCTTTTTGTCTGTTATCTTCAATGGAGTCCTGCCGGAACATCAGTTCAGCCAGAATCGCATCATTTTCTGTAAGCCTTCGCCTCAATTCTTCAATTTCGGCTTCTTCATCAGTAGCATCGGCCTTAACTTCCTCTTCGTTCAGAACCAGATCCTCTTCCGTATCTTCAAGCATCACGCGATCTTCTGTAAGCGTAGGTGTAAAGGAATAGGCAAAAGAGATTTCATGGGTTAACCCAAAATTGTCGAACTCACTGGATAGTGCCCGTTCCATGGTATATCCAAGAGATAATCTCTTGTTCAGGTTAAAGCCTATGCCGGCTGCCGCGCCGTAGTAACTGTCGTATCCCCCCTGCAACCAGCCCAGTTTCGGCAAGTCGAGGATAAGATTTCCTCCCAGCACAAGATCATTCTGTGCCACCAGACGCAAACGTCCCAGCGGCATAAGCCTGGCTCCTTCCAGAATACCGTCACCATTCTCAAAAGGATAGGTGTATTGTAAGTGTCCTGAATAGGTCTTCTCGGCGAATTCAGTTACGGAGGTATTGGTCTTCAGATTATAGTCGAACAGATTCTCGGCAAAAACACCAAAGTCGAAAGCGCCATAGGAGATATTAAATCCGGGTTGAAAAGAGAGCAATGAACTATCCTGAAAACCATTCAACAAAGGATCTTCTTCTACCGGATTCGCCCTGTTCTGGTCAAACCCGCTGCTATAATAAGATAGGTTTGCGCCAAAAGTAAAATTACTTTTATCGCTCAGCTTCAGGCCATAAGCATAGTTGGCAAGTACCCCGTAGTTACTCAATATACCGGTCCGTTGCGTATAAAGGCTTAATCCAAGACCGGTCCTGTCATTTACCCGACCGCTATAGCTGAGAAAGTAAGTTTGATTATTATCATCAAATTGTACCGATTGGTTTCGGTGAAGCAGATTTATATATGACTTGTCTTCCCGTACTGTGGAGAAGGTCGGATTGATTAAGAACCTGTTGAACTTAAGCAGGTTCTGGGCCGGCACGTCATAGGCAATAAATGGATTCTCTTCCTGGGCATTGACCTTTGTCAGCGCCAGTAACAGAAAAAGAATGTAAGCAATTCTTAGTTTCATTTCAGGTCTTAACGTATTACCGTAATGGTTCCCTGTTTCAATACCTCACTGCTATTCTTTATCTTATAGAAGAATACCATATTTTGTTTTGAAAAGGCGGTGGTTGATTGTGGCCAGTTATTCTTATAATCGAATTCGTTCAGTATTTCCACTCCATTATCGTTGTATATAATGACATTTACATCGTTCTGATTGGAAAATGAATTGGGGATGATCCATTGATCATTTACCCCATCTCCGTTCACTGTGATGACATTAGGGACTTTGAAAGTATCAAGGTAGGAAACCGTGATTTCCCTTGAGACTTCACAACTTCCCAATGTTGCAACCAGAACATAGGAACCCTGCTCAGTAAAAGTTACCGAAGAACTGTTACTCATTTCCACATTATTAATGTCATACCATCTATAAGATTCTCCTCCGCTGGCCGAAACCGTCCTTGAGGTTCCTTCAGGGAAAATGAGATTATCTGAAGGGCTGAGTGTTATCAGGTTCTCATCCAGGGGTTGAATGATTAATTCATTGGACGCCAGAGGACATCCATTTCGATTTAAAACCAAATGGTATGTTCCCGGTTCCAATACAGAAAGTGACGCTCCGGAATCATTTAAATCGGATCCATTCCTAAACCATTTAAAACTTTCACCGCTAAGTGCAGTTTCTGTGCTGATAGTAATGTTTTCGCCAGAGCCACAGCTCACAAGGCTGGTACTGCTTATAACTAGAGATTCGTTGACCAGAAGTTGAACCGGAAGGGTTTGGGAGGTCGAATTATAACCACCTAGGCTGGCAGAAATCTCGTAGTTTCCGTTTTCAGATATCGATGTCAGACTGAGATTATGAGAAGTACCGCCTGAAACGGAAGTGCCATCCAATTTCCATTGATATGAGAAGGCCGATTTGAGGTCCGAGGTGACATCCGTAAGATTTCCGGAACTGTCTTCAGCCATGATGGAAGCGACTTCCAGTACGATACTGGTGTTTTCGCATTCACTGTAATCCGAACCGTAGTCTATGGCAATTTGAAAAGAAGCTGGAAGTACCACAGTGGTAATTTCAGAATCGATGGAAGTTGAAGAGCAAGGGCCTGAGCTTAGGGAAACCCTGGCAAAGTAACTTCCGGCACCAGTGTCATCCACTGATAGCGAGCTTGCGGTGGCTCCGGAGACAGGGGCATTGTTTTTATACCATTGAATACTGGGAGCAGTTGCGGTGGTGGATATGCTCAGCACTTCACTCTGTCCCGGCAGCACGACGACATCCGGCGAATTCAGCCTGGTCACGGTGAAGTTGCCGGCATTGGTAATGACAATGGATGCAGACCTTTCCAAACAAGTGCCTGGGCCATCAATTTCAACCTGATAGTTTCCTTCGAAACCCGGAACGGAGGCATCCACAACATAAGTGTCGGCATTCAGTATGGCGGCCGTAATGGCGGCCCCATTTTTGTACCAGGTATACAGTAGGCCCTGGCCGGTAATATTTGCAACGAGGTTAACACTTTCGCCACTGCAAAGCGCAGTTTTGGCCGGCGGATTAACGGCAATTCCGAGGCTGCTGCCGGTGGTTACGTCAATCACATTGGAGAGCGTACCCCCGCCAGCTGTGGAGCAATCACCGTAGTCTATTTCTACCTGGTACATGCCAGGGGCCGTGACCTCAAGCATTTCATTGTGCGCCCCTGCAATTAGGCTGGAACTTTTGTACCAGTTGTATTGATAACTTGATGCATTGGGGATGTTATGTGGAGCAAGCATGACGCTGTTTCCGTTACAAATTTCAATGGTTCCTCCCGGAGGAATAGTGCCACTGCCATTCGGGCTGATAAGGATGGCATCATCAAAGTCCCTGTAATACATTGGGTAAGCGGGTGAGGAGGCTCCGGTTTTTGCCGGATTGGTGCTGCGCACTCTCATTTTATATCCCTGCCCGCGCGTGTTTGTTGGTAACGTGAACTGAAAGAAAAAATCAAAAGTGGTATTCTTCGCACCTTCCCGGGCGAGTTCTGTCGCATTGGCAAAGCTGCCTGATGCGTTCGATAATTCAAGGATGAACTCGTTGGAACTATTTACAAGCGGGGGGGTCCATTTAAATTGAACCCAATAATCATTGTAGGCGGATGAGGCGCATGCTTTATCCCAGGGTGTGGAACCTGCTGGCGGGGTTTGATTAGGAGCCGGCGTTGGCGCGTTAAGTACCTGACTATGGATGGTTACAGATCCCAACAGCATCCAAACCACGATAAATTTCGTAAAAATGTAGGATAGATTTGGTTTCATAAGTAGGTGTAGTTTAAGCGAACTACAAAGGGCAGTTCGGTGGATTTGGGTTATGGCATTTTTAGTTTCCCGGCAGATTCCGCGCCCCGATCTGCAATAAATGCGGTTACTTTCCAGGATCTATAGATTATAAGACAAAGATGTGGCATAATTCCCGCGTGCGGAATTTATTGTTGTAGCGCTGAATAAAACTGTTGTGAAATACCTGTATTTGTATGGATAGCCAATTATAGAGCACTTTTACAGGTGTTTTTATTACATTAGCACCTTCAAAATGGATACGATGAATGACGTGAGCAGAGCGTTGAATTTTATAGAGCACATTATCGAGGAGGACTTGGATTCAGGGCTTTCCCAAGGGGTGTTGCGCTTTCGGTTTCCCCCTGAACCCAATGGGTATTTACACATTGGTCATGCCAGTTCCATTTGTCTGAATTTTGGGCTGGGCAAAAGATACAGTGCCCCGGTAAATTTGCGTTTTGATGATACAAACCCGGCACGGGAAGAGGACGAGTATGTACAGGCTATAAAGAGTGATGTGGAATGGCTTGGTTATCAATGGGATAATGAATGTTATGCATCAGATTATTTTGAAGAGCTGTACTCATGGGCTGTGAGCTTCATTCAACGAGGCATGGCCTACGTTGACAGTCAGACTTCGGAGGCCATGGCAGTACAGAAGGGAACCCCAATGGAATCCGGCCGGGACAGCCCTTACAGAGACCGGCCTGTTCAGGAAAATCTGGACCTTTTTGAAGGTATGAAGAATGGCGAATATGCGGAAGGGTCTCATGTACTCCGGGCCAAAATTGACATGGCAGCAGCGAATATGGTGATGCGCGATCCTATCATGTACCGCGTCCTGAACCGCGCCCACCATCGGACAAATACCGATTGGTGTATTTATCCCATGTATGACTGGGCCCATGGGCAAAGCGACTACATTGAGCAGGTAACCCATTCTCTGTGTACACTGGAATTTGCTTCCCACCGCGAGCTTTATGACTGGTTTCTCGATCAGGTTTGTGAGGCAGGGAAAATCCGTCCGAAGCAAAGAGAATTTGCGCGAAGGAATCTCAGTCATACTATAGTCAGCAAAAGAAAGTTGCTTCAGTTGGTTGAAGATAAAGTGGTCACAGGATGGGATGACCCTAGAATGCCTACCATTTCGGGTATGCGCAGAAGAGGTTATACCCCTTTGTCAATCCGTAACTTTGCTGAGGCCATTGGCATAGCAAAAAGAGAGAATGTTGTAGATATGGCTGCGCTGGAGTTCCACGTACGGGAAGATCTGAATAAAATAGCGCCACGGGTTATGGTGGTACTAGATCCGGTAAAATTAGTGATAACCAATTATCCTTCTGATCAGGAGGAGTGGCTGGTAGCAGAGAACAACCCGGAGGATGAAAATGCCGGAACGCGAATGGTCCCATTTTCCAGGGAACTCTTCATTGAAGATGAGGATTTCAGGGAGGATGCAAATCGGAAATATTTCAGATTAAAACCGGGAGGTGAAGTTCGACTAAAGAATGGTTATATTGTTAAAGCTGAAAGCGTTAAGAAAGATACCGAAGGGAATATTAAAGAAATTCATTGCACCTACGATCCCAATAGCCGAAGCGGTAGCGGATCTGAGGAGAGCCTTAGAAAAGTAAAGGGAACACTTCATTGGGTCTCTATTAGGCATGCCGTAAAAGTAGAAGTAAGATTGTATGATCGCCTTTTCACGGATCCGACTCCGGATGCTTACAAGGATAGGAATTTCATGGAATTTCTCAATACTGACTCCTTAAAAGTGATTTTTGGCTACGCTGAGCCCTATATATCAAATATAACGGACGGGACAATTCTTCAGTTTCAACGCCTGGGCTATTTTTGTCTGGATCGAGACAGTGACAAGGAAAAACTCGTATTCAACAGAACCGTTTCCCTTCGTGATACCTGGGAGAAAATGTCGAACGAAGACTAAATATACTCCTGATAATATTTTGGCAAGCCTATTCTTGAGAATTTATGGGCCGTGGAAAGGAATTTCTATCCCGCATCTGATGTTGTGATTCGAATTAAATTTATTTTGATCGAGTTCATAACCAGCATCGATTAGTAGTACCTTGCCGCAAAGTGTAGTGGCTTGTTATCCCCCCAGTGCTAAGCTTTTCTGAATCGAAAAGACTTCCGGATATTAACCATGTATTAACAATCACAAAACAAAAAAAAGTGTATACTTATAGCTTAATGATTTTACTAATTTTAAATAAATTATGATTATGTCAAAAGATAGTGGAAGTGTATTGTTGGCGCTACTCACCGGAGCGGCCATTGGTGCGGGTATCGGAATACTCTATGCGCCCGATAAAGGGGATAAAACCAGGAAAAGAATCAAGGATAAGGCGCTGAGCGCGAAGGACGATATTTCGGCCCGTATTTCAAGTGCAACTGATGAACTGGTTAAGACGGCCGATGCCAAAAAGGCAGATTTTGAGCGTAAACTCGAGGATACCATTTCCAACATGAGTTACAAGGCAGATGATATTATTGTAACTCTGGAAAGAAAGCTCGCCGACCTCAAAAAGAAGAACGCCGAATTTCAAAAGTAATTTATGGCTTTTGATGAATTAAAGAACCATTTGTCTGAGGCCGATGCCAGTGTTCGTTCCTACCTTGACAGTAGCAGGGAATATTATAAACTGAGGGCTTTCAAGTTTATTATGCAGGGTGTCTCGGCTGTCACAAAGGCGCTGCTTATCGGCACTGTGGCTCTGCTTACCTTGCTCTTTCTTTCGTTTGCGGCATCGTATGGGCTGGGCATCCTTTTGGGAAATTTATTTTATGGTTTCCTGATAATCGGTCTGTTCTATCTGGTGGTTGGGATTATCCTTTACTTTCTCCGACACCGGTTGAACAAACCTATTCTGGCTAAATTTTCAGACTTTTATTTTGATGAACTATGACGCCCAAACGCTATTCTTCTTTTGCTGAAATTGATATGGACTTAAGAATACTTAAGTTAGAGCAGGAAGTAGATCTTGAAAGTCTGAAGCTGAGCCTTAAGAATTCCAAACAGAGTCTTTATCCAACCAATCTGCTCGGAGGTTTTGGGGGTATTATACAAAAATTGTTGCTGACACTCCTGGCGAAAAAGTTTTTCAAGAAAATTACGTGAGCCTTTAAGTCAAAAAATAAAGACCCCGACCGGATAACCGGCGGGGTCTTTATTTTTTGACTTTCATGCGATTTTAGAGGGCCTTATGATTTTGTATTAGGGGGATTTTGTTTTTTCATAGATTCCCCGATCATATTGCTTGCCGTGAACGATGCCACCATATTATTCAACATATCACTGCCCGCCTGCGGGGAATTTGGTAAAAGTATGAGATTGGCATTGGTATGTTCCCCTATAGACTGCAGGGTGTCATAATGCTGGGTAACGACGATAAGTGCAGACGCTTCCTGGGAATTGATGCCCACTTTGTTAAGCACTTCAACGGATTCTTCAAGCCCGCGGGCAATTTCCCTTCGCTGATCAGCAATACCTTGACCCTGAAGACGTTTGCTTTCCGCCTCGGCCTTTGCTTTTTCAACTATAAGAATCCTGGCGGCGTCCCCTTCAAACTGGGCAGCAATCTTTTCCCTCTCTGAAGCATTTATCCTGTTCATTGCCGCTTTTACCTGAGTATCAGGATCAATGTCCGTAACCAGCGTTTTTATTATATCGTAGCCATAATCGAGCATGGCTTCCTGTAGTTCTGATTTAACCGCAATGGCGATGTCATCTTTCTTGACGAATACATCATCCAATTTCATTTTGGGCACTTCTGCCCTAACCACATCAAAGACATATGAAGTGATCTGGTCGTGAGGATATTCGAGCTTATAAAATGCCTCGTATACTTTTTCCTTAATAACCACATACTGCACGGAGATTTTTAATTTTACAAAAACATCGTCTCTTGTTTTGGTTTCCACAATCACGTCCAGTTGCTGAATTTTCAGACCCAGCCGGGCCGCAATTCGATCAATTAACGGAATTTTTATCTGTAGTCCTGAGTGTCGGATGCTGTTGAATTTACCGAAGCGTTCAATAATTACCGCCGTTTGCTGTCTTACGGTAAAAAGGGAAGAAAAGAGTATAATAATAGCTAAGAAAATGATAGGTATAAGTAGAAAATCGCCCATGATAATTTATTTAAGTGAATCGTTGAAGATACTAAGTCTTTACCATATGAGTCCGGTTTTTAAGCCAATTGTTACATAACCAACAGCAATCTGGTCCTGAAGCTCACTTTGAGTATGCCTGACTTTTATCAATTGATGGCATTTAAAGATGTCTTCATGTGAGCGCCGCTAGGGCAGCTCCAATTCTTTGAAGACTTGCAGACTTACCTATTACGGCCATTATCTCAAAAACGCCGGGACCTTTCATGTCACCCACGAGAACCAACCTTAATGCCGGAAGTATGGTCCCCGAATTCAGACCTGAAGTCAGGGTCCAGTCTTGTAAGCGATTCTCGAGCGAAGTTTCGGTAAATATATCCATGCTGGCAAGGATTTCAGCCCATTGCGCCAATAAAGCCGGAGTCTCCGACTTCCAATGGCGTTTAACCGGATTCGCGGCATAAGTGTCCGGTCCCAGAAAAAAGAAGTGCCCTAATTCCCAGAATTCGCTGACAAACGTAGCCCGCGCCTTTATCAAGCGCACTACCTTCAGGATATAATCCGGATCCAGCAATTCCGAAGGTTCTGCAGTAATGGCGCCGGTAATGGTTAATTTGTCGCGTAGTAAGGGGAGAAATAAACCGGCCAGCCCGTCATCACTTTGCTGTTGTAGATAATGCTGATTGTACCATTTGGTTTTATCCGGGTCAAACCGGGCGCCGGCCTTATGCACACGGTCCAGGCTAAAGGCATCTGTGAGTTCCTTTAGGGAAAATATCTCCTGCTCTGTCCCGGGATTCCAGCCGAGCAAGGCAAGAAAATTGACTACTGCGTCCGGAAAGTATCCAGCCTCGCGATAACCAACAGCTTCATACCAACTCAGCGGAAAGACAGGAAAGCCCAGTTTCTCGCCATCCCGTTTGCTTAGTTTCCCCTTTCCTTCAGGCTTCATTATCAACGGCAAATGAGCGAATTGTGGCGCTTCCCAGTCAAATGCTTCATATAAAAGCTGATGAAGGGCCAGTGAAGGGAGCCATTCCTCACCTCTGATAACATGACTTATTTCCATAAGATGGTCATCTACAATATTGGCCAGATGGTAGGTCGGCATCCCGTCACTTTTAAATATCACTTTGTCATCCAGCACGTTAGAATCAATTGTGATGCTACCCCTAATGGTATCCTTTAGATTAATTATTTCATTTTCCTGAACCTTAAACCTGATCACATAGGGACTGCCATTTGCCAAATTTTCCGCTATCCTGATGTCCGGGAGGGAAAGGCTATTGTCAAGCTTCAGCCGATTGTGCCAGTTATACATAAAGGTCTTACCCCGGGAAGCATGATCAGATCGGTGAAAGTCAAGAGATTCCTGAGTATCGAAGGCATAGTAAGCTTTTCCACGATTTACCAGCTCTAAAGCGTATTCCTGGTACAGGTGCTGGCGCTCGCTCTGACGATACGGGCCAAAGGGACCGCCGCAATCAGGTCCTTCATCATAGTCTATCCCACACCACCTTAAGGCTTCTATAATATAGTCTTCAGCCCCTTCAACCCAACGATTCTGATCGGTATCTTCAATTCGCAGGATAAAGTCTCCATGATTTTTTTTGGCGAACAGGTAATTAAATAAAGCGGTTCGCACACCACCAATATGCAAGGGACCCGTAGGACTGGGCGCAAATCTGACACGAACCTTTTTTATCATGGAATTATTTTTCGGGGACAAAGATAAGAAAACTGTTGCCGGGGCGGGGAACAGCAGCAGTATTAAATGGAATTAAAGAGGACCGTGGTGGGATTTGTAAATTATAGCGAATCGACGTATGGAACTGGGTCACTGGTTATGTATTCTCTTGAACGTTAGAAAGTAAGCGGCGAGCGTGGGATGGATAAGACGGATATAGTGATAGTCCTTGGACCGTGCATTTTAACAAATAATTGAATTTGATATTAAAACTAACAGGTATCTTGTAGAAAATATTCAGAATCTGAATTCATATCTGAACATACTAGAAAAACTAAGCCAGTTCGTCAGGAAGTACCACACCAATATTCTGATTAAGGGTCTCCTGCTTTTTTTAATTCTGGGTCTTATTTTCTTTTTTATCATTTCCTCGGTGGAATATTTTCTATGGCTAAATTCAACCGGCCGCCTTATTCTGCTCATTGTATTTATTGCAGTTGAAGGGTTTCTACTCGTCAGATTTATAGTCATCCCGGCAGCATTTCTATTCAGATTTAGAAAGGGAATAACCCATAAAAGGGCCTCCCTTTTAATAGGGAGGCATTTCCCCGAAGTGGATGACAAACTTTATAATCTCCTGGATCTGGCGGATCATAAGGAGCAAACCGAACTACTTCTGGCCAGCATTGAACAGAGATCCGGTCAGCTGCAACCCATTCCATTTTCAAGGGCCATCGACTTTAGGGAGAACGTGCATTATGCCAAGTATCTCCTCATTCCGGCATTGTTTATAGGTCTTCTATTGATAACCGGAAGCTCCGGATCCTTTTTCGGATCCTACAAGAGGGTAGTCAATTTTGATATTGCCTATGAACCGCCTGCCCCATTTTATTTCAGGATATTATCACAGGATCTGAGGGTTCTGGAGAATAAAGCCCACACCATTCAAGTCATTACCATCGGCGAAGTTCAGCCCGAAGACGTTTATATCAATATTGATGGTAAAGAATACCTGCTTCAATTACAAAATGGAATGTTCCAATATACTTTTACACCTCCTTTGCAATCGGCAGTGTTTTTTTTTAAAGCAAACGGTATCATTTCAGAAAAGTTCCAACTCGAGTCCCTTCGGGCGCCTTCAATATATGATTTTCAACTTAATCTGACCTATCCCGGGTATCTAAAAAAACCAAATGATATTCTGAAAAGCACCGGCAACGCCAGTTTTCCGGAAGGAACAAAAATCACATGGGAAATCACTGGGAAGAACACAGAACAAATACAGCTTATAACGACAGATACGGTAGAGTCATTTAAACGATCCGGAGAGGATTTTCTGCTGACAAGGACGGTGTTTGCAGATATGGGATATGAACTGACCACTTCCAATGAGAATATAAAAGACTACGAAAAACTGAATTACAGGTTTCGGGTCATCAAGGATGCCAGCCCTTCCATCAAGGTCAGCCAGGTGGTGGATTCCCTTTTGCCAAATGTGGCCTATTACAGCGGAGAGGCGGCAGATGATTATGGGGTCCGTGTAGTGAAGGTAGTATGTTATCCCGAGAATCAGCCGGAGGACAGGCAACTATTGGAGATTGCCAGCCCGGTCTCCAATTTCCATCAATTCTATTACACTTTTCCTTCAGGCCTGCAGGTAAAAGATGGCGTACGTTACGATCTTTATTTTGAAGTTACGGATAACGATGCCATTCACGGCGGGAAAAGGAGTCGAAGTCAGATTTTCACCATGGCCGTTCTGGACCCCGATCAGTTAGAGAGCAGGTCGCTGAAAGTACAGGAGTCCCTGCTCAATCAAATGGATAAATCGCTTGAACAATTTAAAGCGCAAAAAGAACGCCTGCAAGGGATTAATGAAGAGCAAAAGGAGAAGGAGAATCTTAGTTTTTCGGATCAGCGTCAAATAAAGGAGTTTCTCAAGAACCAACAACAACAGGAACAACTGATGGAAAAATTCAGTTCCAGGTTAAAGGAGAATCTTGCCAATAAAAAGGAGGAGAGCCCAACCAATGAAATGTTGAGAGAGCGTCTGGAGCGGCAGGAGATCAATGCGAGAAAGAATGAAAAACTCCTCGAAGAACTCAGTAAGATTGCCGAGAAGATTGACAAGGC
>JBGTMS010000099.1:0-32841 GCA_041743425.1 Zeaxanthinibacter sp.
GCACGAGACTTTACCTTAACAATGGGAAAGGTTCTTTTTCCAAAAGCCCGGCAGAATTACCGGTTACTAACAACAATGTATCGAGTATAGCTCCTTTGGATTTTGACGCAGATGGGGATGTTGATGTTTTTATAAGTTCACGAAGCGTCATTGGTACCTATGGCATAGATCCGGAACATTTGTTTCTGGAAAACACTGGTGATGGTACGTTTCGGGATGCCACGGAACGTGTCGCGTTTGACCTCCGGACTGCCGGGATGGTGACAGCTGCGCTATGGGTGGATATGGACGGAGATGCGAGAAAAGATCTTGTGACCGTTTCAGATTGGGGTTCCCCGAAAATTTTTAAGAATTCAGGGCGGCGTCTTTCCAGATGGTCCACTTCTATGGACAGCCTCGATGGATGGTGGAATGTGGCGGAGGCCGCAGATCTTGATGGAGATGGGGATCAGGATTTGATTCTCGGAAATCATGGGAGCAATATTCACTATCGACCCACGATGGAAAATCCTATGAAAATGTGGGTGAATGATTTTGACAACAATGGCACCATTGAACAGATCGTTACCCAGACATCCGATGGCCGGGACTATCCTTTGCATCAGAAAAAAGAATTGACCAACCAGATGGTGGCCCTTAAAAAGAGAAATTTGAAAGCCTCTGAATACGCGAAAAAGACTATAGACGAATTATTTTCCAAAGAGATCTTTGACAATTCGATACAGAAGCAGGTCGTACTTTCAGAATCCGTGATCGCTGTGAACGAAGGAGGAAGTAACTTCACCATTAAAATCCTTCCGGCCCGGGCACAATTTTCATGTATCTGCGGAATAACATGCTCGGATGTCAATAATGACGGTCATCTTGACCTGATAATGGGTGGAAATAATTTTGAATTCAAACCCCAGTATTCAAGACTGGATGCTAATTACGGCACTGTGCTGCTCGGAGATGGACAGCTGGGATTTGAGTGGGAAGATTATGAGAAGAGCGGGTTTTTTATAAAAGAAGAGATCAAGCATCTGATGCAATACATGGATAAAAATGGCAAGCGCTATTTTATCGCCGCCATTAATGACGGGAAACCCAGAATTTTCGCCGGAAATGACTGACAACTCCGGTTTTTTATATTAATAACGTGAATAATGGATATCCCGATAAACTCGATTTTTCTGTTCCCCAACTATAAAGAGGAAAAATGCTATAAAAATAGCCCGGATGGAGAAAATTATTTCCATTTAGGGTCAGGGAAAGAGAATTTTTCACTTCTAAGGCTTAACCCTTATTCACGTTATTTAAACATGTCAGATGCAAATAGTCAGGTAAGCGCTGCAATTTGAAGAATGCCAATGAAAAGGATGTTCCGTTTGTTTTTACTTTTTATATGCGTTGTCGGATGTTCCCGGGAAGGTGATTTGTTTAAAAATCCCAATGGGGCGGAAACCGGGGTAACTTTTGAAAATAAAGTGACGCCGACCGAAGATCTGAATATTCTTGACTACCTCTATTTTTATAATGGCGGGGGTGTTGCCGTGGGTGATATCAACAATGACGGTTTGCCGGATTTGTTCTTTTCAGGCAACCAGGTAAAAAACGAATTGTATCTCAATAAAGGCCGACTTACTTTTGAGAATATCACCGCCAGTGCGGGTGTTTCCGGTAATAGCAGCTGGAATACCGGAGCCGTTATGGGTGATGTAAATGGCGATGGTCTCCTGGATTTATATGTATGTGCGGTAGTCGGCATCAACGGATTTAATGGTCACAATGAACTCTATATAAATAACGGCGATGAGACGTTTACAGAAAGTGCCTCAGATTACAAACTTGATTATGATTCATATGGATCATCGGCTGCGTTTCTGGACTATGATCTCGATGGGGATCTGGACATCTACCTTCTCAATCACGCGGTACATACCCAGGATTCTTTTGGAAAAGCCGATCGGCGAAAACAAAGGAATTTCCAGTCCGGAGATAAATTGCTTCGGAATGACGGGGATGAATTTACTGATGTCAGTGAGGCGGCAGGCATTTACGGAGGAACCAACGGTTATGGCCTTGGAATTGCAATTGCCGATTTCAACCAGGACGGATACCCGGATATTTATGTAGGGAATGATTTTCATGAAGATGATTACTATTATCTCAATAATGGGGATGGCACCTTTACAGAAAGTCTGAAAACCTATTTCGGCCAAACGAGTAGATTTTCAATGGGAAATGATGTGGCAGATATCAATCATGACGGCTGGCCGGACATTCTGTCCCTGGACATGCTTCCGAAAGATGAAAAAGTTCTTAAGTCATCGGAGGGAGATGATAACATACAGACCCAGAAAATCCGGATAGAGCATTATGGATTCCACTATCAGTTTACCAGGAATATGCTTCAGATAAATCAACCCGGAGGCAGTTTTGAGGAAACCGCCCTGATGAGCGGTATTGCCGCCACCGACTGGAGCTGGAGCGCCTTGTTCGCGGATTATGATCAAGACGGGGAACTGGATATATTCGTCTCCAACGGAATTACCAAACGGCCTAATGATCTTGATTACATCAATTTTGTTTCTGATGATCAGATCAAAAGGAAACTCAGCAATACAAAACTGGTAGACCAAAAGGCCCTGAATATGATGCCCTCCGGTAACATACAAAATATGATATTTAAAGGTAACCGTGATCTGAAGTTTGAAGATATGTCAGGAAAATGGATCACCGGTGACACCCTTATATCCGGAGCCTCTGCCCTAGCAGACCTGGATAATGACGGGGACATGGATATTGTGACCAATAACAGCAACAGCCCTGCCAGTTTGTATATCAATAAAACGGACAAAAGCGCAGCGTATCTCAAGTTGAGAATAAAATATCCCGGACCGAATACCTCCGGAATCGGAACCAAGGTGTTCTCTTATAACAACGGCAACCTCCAGTACCGCGAGTTGTATACCGTCCGGGGTTTTCAGGCCTCTTCAGAGCCGATACTCCATTTCGGTTTCGGCACTGCGCAAAAGGTGGACTCCCTTCGCATTGTATGGCCGGACCGCAGCACGCAGCTTATCAAGGACATTCCAACCAATCAGACCCTGACCCTCCGGCCTGAAAAAACCAAGCCATTCGATTATAAATCCCTGCAGCCGGAAAAGGAAGAAATCTTCAAAAAAGTTAAGAATAATTTAGGGATCGAATTTGTGCATGAGGAGGATTCTTATCTGGATTTCAACCGACAGAAGCTCATTCCGTACGCCTTGTCCGACCGCGGTCCGGCCACCGCAGTAGGTGATCTCAATCAGGATGGGAAAGCCGACATCTATTTCGGAGGTTCAAAATTTTACCCCTCACAGGTCTATGTACAATCCGATTCCAGCTTTATTAAAGAGCATTTTGGAACCTTCGAGAGCGATTCCATCAATGAGGATGTGGCAGCGGTAATTGAAGATTTTGACGGGGACGGGCGCAATGACCTCTTTTCCGGAACAGGGGGAGGTGATTTTTACAATGAGATGAAACCCCTGCTGGACAGTTATTACCAGCAAAAAGATACTTTCTTCGTAAAAGCACCGCTTCCGGATTATTTTGAACATGCCTCGGTTGTGAAGGCCAGCGACATGGATCAGGATGGTGACATCGACCTTTTTGTAGGCAACCAGATAGTAACCAACGATTTTGGCCATAGTCCCGCCTCTTATTTGCTTCGCAATGAGGGAGGAAAGTTTTCACTGGTTGAAAATGAAACCCTGCGCCTTGCCGGGATGGTAACAGATGCGGCCTGGAGTGATTTTGACGGAGATGGCATCAAAGATCTTATAACGGTCGCAGAGTGGGGATCTCCCCGCTTTTTCAGAAATAAAAAGGGCATTCTGGAGGAAGTTGAGGTTCTGGACCATTCCCTCGCCGGTTTGTGGCAGAGCCTGGTTCCTTTTGATATCGATTCCGACGGGGACATGGACTATATGCTTGGCAACTGGGGGACCAACAGCAAATTCAGAGCTTCCGAGGATGCACCTTTGCGCATGTACTATTCGGACTTTGATGAGAATGGCCGCACAGAAACAATAGTGACCGTAAATAAAGATGGTAAATTCTATCCGATCGAAGGTTTAGGGGGCCTGACTTCAGAAATCGAAAGCCTGCGCAAGAAGTTTACTTCTTACAGCGCTTTCGCAGGAAAACCAATTGAAGATATCCTGGATCAGAAAATACTTAACAAGGCCACTATTATGGATGTAACGGAACTGCGGTCCGGGTATCTTGAAAATACCGGCGGATCTTTCAGTTTCACAGCCTTTGGCAACCCATTACAACAAGCACCTGTGACTGCTTTCCTGGTATTCGATTTTGATGGTGACGGAGCCGAGGAGGTGCTTGCGGCGGGTAATTATTTCGGGTTGAAGCCATACCATGGTAGGTTAGGTTCTTTCGGCGGGGCTATGATAAAAGGGAAAAAAGACGTAAGTTTAGGGCGCCAAATTGGACTGGACCTTGCACATAAATCAACCCGGAACCTCTCTATCATTTCTCTTAACAACCAACCCTATCTTTTGGTAACTTATAATAATGAAAGGGCCGTAGTCTATGAATTAATTAATAAAAAGGAAGATCGATGAAGATAGTAGGATTATTTACCATGTGCATACTTCTGACGGCTTGCAGTAAGCCGGAAGAAAAGGTCGTAGTCTCCCCCGATGAACTCCATAATTCAATTGATAAGGTGGTCGAGATTATGATCCACGACATTTTCTCTCCTCCGGTTGCGAGCAGAATTTTTGCCTATCCAAATATAGCCGCCTATGAAATTGTCGCCCTGAATAACAATGAATATACTTCACTTGCCGGGCAGCTGAAAGATCTACAGCCCATTCCTGAGCCCGAAGCCGGTGCCCCTGTCAACTACCAAATGGCGGCTCTTATAGCGCATATGGACCTGAGCAAGCGTCTTATTTTCTCTGAAAAGACCATGGAAGCCTTTCGGGATAGTTTGTACGGGAACTGGGAATCCAGGAATGAACTAGTTTTCAATGCATCTAAATCCTACGGGATGCTGGTCGCAGACCATGTGGCAGCCTGGATGGCAAAAGATAATTACAATCAGACCCGCACCATGCCAAAATTTACTGTAGACACTGATGAGTTGGCACGGTGGCAACCGACCCCTCCGGCATATATGGATGGGATTGAACCTCATTGGAATAAGATCAGGCCTTTCGTTATCGATTCGGCAAGCCAGTTTCGTCCTGCCCCGCCTCCGATATATTCCATGAAAGAAGGTTCAGATTTCTACAAGGAATTGAGGGAAGTATATGATATTGGTATGGAAATAAGCCAGAGTGGAGATTCCTCGGAAAACCTGGCGATTGCCAAATTCTGGGATTGTAACCCCTATGTTTCTGTCACCCGTGGACATCTTATGTTTGCCACGAAAAAAATTACGCCAGGTGCTCATTGGATCGGGATCACCAAGATCGCCTGTAAAAAGACTGAGAGTGACTTTGACAGGACGGTTTATGCCTATACTGAAACTTCCATGGCTATTGCGGACGGGTTTATTAGTTGCTGGGATGAGAAATACAGAAGCAATCTGATTCGTCCTGAAACCCTGATCAACCAGCATATTGATGAGAATTGGACACCTGTCTTACAAACGCCACCTTTTCCGGAGTATCCCAGTGGACATAGTGTCGTTTCCGGAGCCGCATCTGTCGTTCTCACAAATATTTTTGGAGATAATTTTTCATTCAAGGATGATACGGAGGTCGCTTATGGCCTGCCTGTCCGGAATTTTAATTCCTTTAACGAGGCAGCTACCGAGGCAGCTCTGAGCCGTCTTTATGGAGGCATCCACTACAGGGCCGCCATTGAAGTCGGACTAAAGCAGGGCAGGGATTTGGGGGCTCATGTTGTAAATCGTTTGAAAATGCACGGGGACAACACCGCTTTAACCTTCAAATAAATTTATGAAGAAAGCGCTCTTGCTTGCCGGAGGTATGGCCATCGCCGGACTTGCATGGTATTTGTTGAAACCCTATGAATATGTAGTAACTTTTAAGGCTCCTGCCCTTCCGGGAGTGGTATATCAAACCATAAAAACTTGGGACCAGTCGCTGCAAAACGGAACCGTCACATATCAGGATGGAAACGCAAAATTAACGGAGCGGTTCCAGTTTTCAGATTCCGTACATTACTATTCATGGAATATAGATCGGGTTAATGATTCTTTAAGCACGATAAAGGTATACGCTTCCGACCCGGAGCACAGCCTGAGCATCAAATTGGCCATTCCATTTTCTGACACCAATTTCGAAAAGCGCACCCGGAAGACACTATTGGATTTCAATTCCCAACTCAGGGAACATTTAAAAAATTATAAAGTGCGCATCGAGGGGCGTGACACCCTCCGCGCTACTTACTGCGCGTGCGCAGCCGTCACTTCCACTCAATTGGGAAAGGCAAGGGGTATGATGCAAAATTACGGACTCCTTAGTTCGGTTCTTGTTGACAATGGTGTCCGGCTCAACGGAAGGCCCTTTTTAGAAGTAACCCATTGGGACACTAGAGCTGACAGCCTCAGTTTTAATTTTTGCTACCCCATCATCCGGCAGGATAGTTTGCCTCCGCATCCTCAACTTGAGTACAGGGAATTACCTGCGATTCCCGCTCTTAAGGCCTTCTACAATGGCAATTATATAACCTCAGACAGGGCATGGTATGCACTTCTGGATTACGCAGAAGAAAAGAATATTAACGTTAGTAGCCATGCTGTTGAAGTTTTCGAGAATAACCCTAATATGGGTGGAAATGAGATGCTTTGGAGGACCACGGTATATTTACCAATCCTGCCGGAAACTGCCAGATAGGATTGGGCAATTGTCGCAGGAATGTGGCAACTTTAAATGACATCGACTGACATTGTCTTTTTCTCTGAGGCATTGGCGGAGGTTCAGAATCCGAAACCAAACCCTAAAAGCACACGGGGTCCTTCCTCACTTCCAAAAACAGAACATTGCATGGAGAGCAGGTCTGCTCCATTCAGAAAAATGCCTCCGCCGTAAGAGGTGTGCCATCTGTCAAAAATATCTTCCCTGTGCCACACACGACCATAATCGAAACCACCATAAATGCCGACAGAAACAGGAAACAAGGATGTTTTCATTTTTCTCAGACGCAATCGAATATCCGTATTCTGAAAATAGGCGGTCTTTCCGGTAAATCTCTGGTTCCTGAAACCGCGAAGACCATCACTGGCGCCTAGTGTGGCTCCCTGATAAAACTCGTATCCGTTCCCCAGGTTGAAATGCGCCTTCCATTTGGTAGCCAGTACCAGTAGGCCACTCGAAATCAGCTGATGTTCCAGAGATAGCGTGGGAACGATATATCCAAAATGGTTCCCCGGTTCTTCCAGGTTGGTCTTATACCCAAATTGCAATGTGGAAGACATTCCCAGGGTGGGGAAGGCCGGGTTATCTGAATTGTCATAATGGTATTCCGTTTCAACTCCTAAAAAACTTTTCGAATTCTCCTCACCGTTGAGGGTATAGAAAGCGTTCACAAAGCGACCCTCTGTTTCTTCAACGGTAATGTCTTCATAGGACGCTCCAATACGGAAACTGGCGCCAAGCGGACCTCGCCAGATCACGGAGGGCATCATTGAAATGTTCTGAAGTCGCACCCTGTTGTAATCGAAACCGAGCGCGTCATCACCATTGGGCGTATCGTTTCCAAGACCAAAAAAGTTGATACTGAAATTGGGGCTGGTAAAGGCTGCCGACATAAGGAAATTCCAATTGTCGAAGATTTCCGCGAATTCTCCCTTGTAAGCCAGGTTAAACCCACTGGTAGCAAAGTAGAAAGAGGCATTCAGACGATGTTCTGAGGTAAAAGGATTTTGCCTGAAGGCATATTGTGTAAAGGTATTACTCACCCCCAGGCGAAATCCGTCATCAGGATTGTAGCCCGCAGTTGGTACAAGCTGGTTGCGGATGGTGACTATCTTAAGTGGTTGGTAAGTATTTACCTCGTAGTCATCCAGTAATTTAATTTTCGCACCGGAGGTTTCCTTAAATATATTCTCTTTCGTTTTGTAGTCATATACGGCAATTTTACTGCTGTTTTTTATATCAAACACATCTTTGCCGTTACCGCCAATAAGCTTAATTCGAATAGCATTGCCGGTTTCTCCATCCGTTTCAAAGTAGTCCCCGTCATCCAGCCCATAGATCCAGATTTCACGGGTCAGGCGGCTGTCAAAAACCCTGTCGAAGAAGAGCCTTTCCTTTTTACCTTCAATAATGCGGTAACCTTTAACCTCTGTTTTAAAATCCGGAAGGGCGGTAACCTGAAACCAGTCATCCTTATCGGTTCCGGTAACCACCGCGTATTTATTTAATATATTATAATACGTCGCAGCGGTCTCCTCAATACTGGAAAGCCGGGCCAAAAGCGTTTTTTTGATGTTTGTTATGGTCGCGTCCTGAACCTCTTCCGGAAACATCTTAAAGGAAGCATCTATTACGTCTTCTGTAATTTTAGCTTTCAGGAAGGCGGCCTGTTCTTCCCACTGCTCCTTCCGGGTTCCGGTGAGAAGTGCGATATCCAGTGAGATGACATTTGAGTTGAAAGCCCGCACATTCCGGATGTTATCATGAAATCCTTCCATCAATTTTAGGGAGGGAATAATTCGGGTGGTGATATTCATCAGCAGGCCATCTCCCATTATGGAAAAAACCTGATCCCTGTCTCTTGGGATAGGCCGGTACAGGACCCTGTCATTCTCCTTATCCGGAAACTCCGCCCAGCGCCATTGATCCACATGACGATCCCAGTCGCCAATGGCCATATCAAAGAGGCGGGCACGTATATACATATCCGTATCTACGGTATACTTTTCATCGCTCCGGAGTTTGTCGAGGAGGTCATAGGTGCTTTCAATTTTTTTAGGCTGGCCGAAACTTTTAAGATCTTCGTAGCCTTCTGAGACATGCTCTTCAATCATATACAACTCATCGCCGAAGTCTGTATTAAAATCCCCCAGTGCAGGGTGCTTGGGTATATAATATAACCTGGGGTTGGTATGGTATAATTGCGCAGAGTCAGAGAGGATTCCCATTACAAATGGGGCGTAAGGATGAGATCCTGTATAAAAATCCTCAAGGAGACCTTCAGTGAGGGTCCCCTCAAATTCGCCAATGATATACTGATCTTTAAATGCCAATGCCTGCAGATAACGTTCCGCCTCTTTGTGCAAGGCGCGCATCACATATTCCTGCCCATCGGAATGACGAAGACGAAGCGATTTTGACTGATGGCCACCCCCGGACCTGATAGGAGAGAGTCCGCCGTAAAGAGTGTCGAGCGTGACTGTCTTTGCGTTGATTTTTGTCCCGTAATATTTCCGATATCTTTCTCCCCAGATCTTTCGGTAGAGTGAAGACTTCCGAATCTCCTCATCGTCATAGACAGAAGCTTTTACTTCTTGTAAAAAATGTTCGGGAAACACTTGTTCATTGATTGTTGTATCTCTTTGATGGATACCCGCCGTATAGAGAAAACGGTCACCATCGCCTTCTTCGGCTCCATAGAATCTTACCCTAGAAGATCCATCCATATATACCTCCAGGACAGCATAGCCCAATTGCCCAGTAGAAAAAACACTGCCATTCAACAAGGCAGTCGCTCCCGTCTTGGCACCGGAGCCACTGACAATCTGTGGAATGTTTTGTTCAACAATATATTGCAGTGTATGCTCATGACCTGAGGCAACAATGACCTTCTCCCCAAACTGAGAAATGGTGATGATGCGTTTTACAAATTCCTGATACCTCTTATTCTGCATGTCTTCCGAAGAGGCGCCTGCCGTTTTCCGGAACAAATTCACCAAAGTACCCAGAAAGGGAAGCGGTCCATATTTTCCCTTGGGATAGAAATGTTGCCTGAGGGTATAGTGACCTCCGTGTGAACCGTAACTAAAAAGGGGATGATGCATGGCGAGGATCACCGTTTTCCCAGCATTTTTTTTGATTTCACTTTCCAGTTCTCCGAAAAAGTTCTCCCTGCTCTTTATTGCGCAGTCTTCATTGATCGAAGGTCGTTTGTCCCAATTGGTAATGTACCATTCCGAATCAATGGCTATTACGATGATCTGATCCGTAACTTCAACAACCTCCATTGGACAACCACTTTCGGGGAGGAATATATCTTCTTGGGACACCTGGCTTTCCAGATAGGCCTCCTGCCGTTTTAACCCGACCAGACCTTCCGTATAATAATCGTGATTTCCGGGAATAAAAAGCACCTTGCCTTTAAAATCACTTACAGATTTTAATTGCGCATCAAGATGGTTGAGGGCGATTCTGAAAGCGGCGGTGGAATCTGTCGGATCCGGAAGACCGGCCGGATAAATATTATCGCCGAGGAAGATGGCTGTGCTCTGGGCAGAGGCTGTACCCAATCTCTTCCTGAATGACTTCAGTGCGCTATTTAAGTCTCCCATTGGCGAGAGTCCGGCATCCCCGATAAGATAAAATGTATGGGCTATTTCTTTGCCTGATTGCACGTCTACCGCATCATGCCCCCTGGCATATTTTGTCTCATAGGTGGCGCAGGCAGTATAAAGCAGGGGTATCAACAGCAGCGCTAAATGTTTCTTCATTTCGGTACAAATAAAGTGCTGAATTTTTGTAATTTGTTTGCCTATACTAACATAGTATGTCTGATATCATTAGTAAAACGGAAGTTTTTGTTACAAATCTACTAACCACTGAACTTGATCAGGGATTTCTGTATCATAATCTGCGTCATACACAACGAGTTGTCAAAAATACTAAAGAATTAATTGAACATTATGATTTAAAGGGCAAAGAATATGAAACCCTTCTCCTGGCTGCCTGGCTACATGATACCGGGTATACCCAAGGCTATACCGATCATGAAGAGCGGAGTTGCAACATTGCGGGCGATTTCCTGCGGGAGCAGTCTTATCCCACAGAGGAGAGGGAAAAAATTTGCGAACTGATCATGGCCACCAAAAGGCATTATGAACCTAAAAATCTCTTGGAGGAGATTCTTCGGGACGCCGATGCGTCACACCTGGGACGCCCTTCCTATGCTGAAACTTCGGAACTTCTCAGGGAAGAGCTTTCAAGGATGGGAATAATGGAATTCCGCCTGAAGGACTGGAGAGAAGAAAATATTACCATGTTCCGCTCTGAACATCGATTTTATACAGACTATGCCAAGGAGCACTGGCAGCCCGGCAAAGACGAAAACCTTGAAATCCTGCTAAAAAATAAAAAGAAGCAGGAACAAATTGTGAAGAAGGAAAAACTAAAGGCCGAACTAAAGATGCAGTTGAAAGATGGAAGTCCTGAAAGGGGTATACAGACCATGTTCAGGGTAACCATGCGCAATCATCTCAAATTAAGCGACATTGCTGACACCAAGGCCAATATCCTCCTCTCAGTAAATGCCATTATCGTCTCCTTAATGCTGGCCAACCTCATCCCTAAACTTGACGACCCTAATAATGATTATCTGGTGTATCCGGCCGCTATCTTTGTGCTTTTCAGTGTTGCCTCCATGATTATGTCTGTCCTGGCGACCAGGCCCAATGTGACAAGCGGAGAATTTACAAAAGAAGATGTTGAAAAGAAGAAAGTCAACCTGCTCTTCTTTGGGAATTTTCACAAGATGAAACTGGATGATTATGAATGGGCTATTCAGGAACTGATCAAGGATCAGAAATACGTTTATACCTCCCTGACCAAAGATCTTTATTTTTTGGGAGTAGTACTTAACAGGAAATACAAACTGCTTCGATGGACGTATACCGTTTTCATGTTCGGCATGATTCTTTCAGTGATCGCGTTCTTTGTTGCATTAAAGTTTTATGGTCCTGAACAGGTAATAACTTTACCTACCTAAGAATTAAGTTCCTCCATAAGATCCTCATAGGTATAGGTCTTTTCCGTTTCACGCTGTGAGGTATAAAGAATCTCCGCACGGAGTGCTTTGAGTCCGGATACTCCCTGCAGTCCTTCCAACTCAACTATCTCTATATTATCCGTAAAATAGCCCTTGGCTTTTAAGAACGCCACGTACTTAATATATTCCAGTTCATCCGTTTTCTGTGAGTATACGATGACGAGTTTTCCGGCTTGGGTAAGCCGTTCCCTGGTACCTTTTATCTGGGATTTATCAATCCTTTTTTTGATGATCTCATAGCGGGCATTATAGGTGCCGTCCACATCAAACCGTTTTTCATCCATTCTGAAACGGATAGAGAGGTCCGTATTATATACCAGGATAAGAGAAGTGACATCCAGTCGAACGGGAAGTTCCGGCTTCAGTTTATAGTGTGCGTTCTCCATATCGCACATCACCTGAAGTTGCCACAACCTTAGGTTTCTTAGATAAATCGGGTCATAACTGCCGTCCCCGACAATACTTTCCCCTATATAAATATTGTGTTCAACGCCGTCCGTCTTGTATCGTTCAAAGAAATGTGGAAACATGACCTGAGCCTGGTCCTGTTTTTTATCGAGGATTTTGGCCAGCTTTTTATTGATCAGGGTAATAGTTTCATCATAGTTCTTACGGTGGTCATAGTAGGATTCTGTCCCCATGTCAATTTTAGCTTCGTAGGCGGCAATCAGATTCAGAAGGTCCTTATCCCCTACTTTCCTCAAATGTTCCAAAACTGGATTGACTTCGGTCATAACAAAAGCGAAAATGCTTTGCTCGCTATTGGTATGTAGCACCTCTTTAATGTCACCCACCGCCGCGTCTACTCTGAATATCAACTCCTCATAGATAGGCATCTTAATTTTGTCAAAGGCTTCTCTGAGTACATTCCTGATTTCAGAAAGTTGTATGAGGAGATCACGTTGCACAGCTATATTCCGGGCTTTCGAGGAATCCTTAATATCTACCTGCCCATAGAGGGGATAGACCTCTTTAAAAACAATTTCCCTGAAAGTAGGCTGGTTACCTTCCAGGTCATTCCTAATAAAAAATTTAGCTTCTTCACGGAACCGCCAATAGACAGAACTATGAACCGAAGTACATTCATTCTGTATAATTGCGTCTATCAGATTCTCCTCCTCAACTTTTGAGCGAAGTACTGCAGACACTATATATGGCATCACATCATCTAACTTAATGGCATTTACAGTATTCAGATCATTTACCTTGTCCGAGACGAGTTCCAGGACGCCTAAAAGTTCTCCTTGATCTGCAATGGGTGCGAAGATGCAACTTTTAATACCCTGTCCTAAAAGTTGTTTGTAAAGTGGAGGACTGCCAGACATCCCGGCAAATCGTTCCAGATTCGAAACAGCGAAATACGATTTCTCGTTTATGATCTTTTGAAAGGATTCTTCACAAAGGATTGTTTCGCAAGATGCGGTCTCTTTCTCATTGAGAATATAACTTTCGATACCTTTTCCAAACACCTTTTGAAAGCGGTTATCGGTTGCGTCGTAAACCAGGAAGCCCACCCGGATATCGGGAAGGTTAAATAAAGATTTAAAGGTGGTCTGCAAGCCTGTTACAAAGCTCTCACTTCCTCTTTTGTTACTCGCTATCAGGCCGGATTTTATTTCGGAAATCGAATGTTCCGCCGTAACATCAAACATATTGGAGATCACGAATCCTTTGGTAGTAAAACTATCCGGGGGAATCTTTTCCTTTAACACGGAGATATCCTCAAAATTATCAAGTAACTCATCTACATCCTCCCTGGTGAGATCCCTGGCTTTGTCAGTGGGAAAAAGTTCCAGAAAGTCGGCGTTGTACAGGATTCGATAATGGCGGATCACCCCATTGGAATCCGGGATATGATAGAAAAAAGGTCTTTTAAAATCCAGCTCGTAGCCATAATGGTAATTAAGGATGACTACGCAGGCTGCAATATAATCTATTTCTCCGGGGAGATTGCTGATACGCAATTCGAAGTCCTTCCCGGCATGTTGCAGTATTTTCTTAAAGCGCTCGGAGGTGTTGAATACCACATTGCCAAAAGGAAGAGATGCTGCTTTAATTTCGTTATTGGTAAGGGCCTCCGGGAAAATACCCTGTAAGATGTCCTTTATGATATCTTTATGCGTGTCAAGCAGTGACGTATCCGAAAAGCCATCCCTTAAGTACGGAAAAGGTTCCTGGGCCTTCAAAATCCTTTTGGCCAGGGCAGCCACTAATGGATCCCCGCCAGCCGCCAAAAGTTCATAGTGTTTCAATAATTTATCGAAACTGATAAGTTGTATCAGCGGGGATTCCCTGTGCCTGTGGTCTGCCCTGGATTCCATGTATCGGAAATTATGCCCTAAATTTACAAAAGAATCTTTAATTTTTTTGAAATTATTAAGAGGTGAAGCCGGTTGCTTTGGCCCACACTAAAAAGGAGCGATATGAACTCTAACTTCAGGCTCAGCAGGGCCTATGAAAATGCCAAAAAAGTACCCTTTGATGACACCTCAAAATTCATTCTTGTCAGTGACTGCCATAGGGGAGACAATAGCTTTGCAGATGATTTCGCGAACAACAGAAACATTTATTTTCATGCCCTGAAGTTCTATTATCAGGAAGGATTTCAGTATTGTGAGCTGGGGGACGGGGACGAGTTATGGGAAAATCTTCATTTTACGGCCATTTTTGAGGCCCATAAGAATGTATATGAGTTGCTTCGCCAATTTCATCTAGGAGGAAGGTTGCACATGATTTGGGGCAACCATGATATGGTATACAAAGACCCGGCATATGTGAAGGAAAATTTATCCAGTTATTACGAGCCGATAGACGATAAGGACAAAAAACTGCTGGAGGGGATGGTAATACATGAAGCCGTTGTACTCCAGCATCGTGCTTCAGGCCAAGAAGTTTTCCTGACTCATGGCCACCAGGCCGATTGGTGGAATTACACCTTTTGGCGCTGGAGTCGGTTTTTGGTAAGAGTGCTGTGGAAACCCTTGCAGATTTGGGGGATTGCTGATCCGACGAGTCCGGCCAAGAATTATAAAGAACTCATCCGTATTGAAAGACGCATTAAAAAATGGATTGTCCAAAATGAACTGCTTATCACCATAATTGGGCATACCCACAGGCCGCGTTTCCCGGAACCTGGGGATATACCTTTTTTCAATGACGGCAGTTGTGTACATCCCCGGAGCATTACGGGGATCGAAATTGAAGATGGCGGAATCTCGTTGATCAAGTGGCAGATTTCAACCACCGATGACGGAACGCTCCGGGTGGTAAGGGTACTTCTTGAGGGCCCTCAGAAATTGTCAGAATACAGTACTAAAGTATAGGCGCCACGGCTATATCATTTCCCTGATTTATCATTTTATGAAGCCGAAAGATGAGGTTCTTCAAGGTGTTCTATGAAAAACCCTTCCGTCCTACTTTATAAATGCATACAGGCTATTCCCCTCTTTCAAATTTTGGTATATTCATTCGCCGTAATGATGGGTATCAATGAAAATAAAAAAAATTATTATAAGTGTACTGGCGATAGTAGTTCTCGTAGTTGCGGGATCCTTATTATTCCTTCACATAAAGGCCGGGGAACTGGTAGCGGACTACGTGGCTAAAAAAATTCCTAGCCATATTCAACTGGAATACGGCAAATTATCGGTCGACTTGTTTTCGGGTACTTTGGAAGTCGGTGAGCTCTCTCTTCAGATCTCCGAGCGAGACAGCCTATTTAAAACCACCGAGATCACCACGGAAAAATTGACAATGGAAGGGCTTGACTTCTGGGATTTTTACATGAGGAATCAGATCGAAGTGGATGAAATCAGTATCAATAAGCCTGTATATCGCCATTTTAGTCGGGTAAAAGCGCCATCAACCGATACAACCTCACAAGGGGTGGTCACCTTATTAAAAAAGATTCATATTAAAAAAATTATTGTTGATGATGGTCAGTTCGTGTTAATGGATGAGCAGCAGGACAGCACAAAATTAGTTGCCAGCGATATCGCATTTGAATTACTCGACGGAAGAACTGATCCTGATCAAATCACACGCAAAATGCCATTTACCTACGAGGCATTTACTTTCACATCAAACAATATTTTTGTGGATCTAGGGCCTTATGAGATTTTACAGATCGCAGAACTTGACATAAGAAATCAGCATATCACTATCGAAGATCTGTCGCTCAATTCAAAATTTACCAGAGCAGAACTTTCCGGCCGGGCCGAGGTTGAGCGGGATCACATTTCCCTTGAGATTCCGGAAACTTCTATTGCCAATGTCACTTTCGGGTTTCACGGGCCGAGGTTTTTCGCCAATTCGGACAGCGTATTTATCAGACAACCCAGGCTCGAAATGTTCAGGGATAAGGGACTGCCTGATGACGTATCCATCAAAAAACTATATACAGAGATGCTTAGGGGATTGGCTGTCGATATCGAAACTCAGTTGATTAGTATTCGTGACGGCTATGTGAAGTATGAGGAAAAAATAAATGAAAACTCCAAGGCGGGAGGGATTTTTATTGATGATATTGATCTCTCTGTCCGCGGATTGGATAACCAGATGAGGGATAGCACGGGGCAGCTCCTGAAACTGAATGCAACCGCAAAACTCATGGGGAGCGCTCAAGTGGAACTTTTATGGGATTTACAGATATTTGACCCCAATGATCATTTTTTAATTACCGGCTCCATTTCCGACTTCAGATGCAGCGAGGCCGACTTATTTATTCGTCCAATGTTGGGCGTTGAAGCGGAAGGTTATATCCATAAGATGTATTTTACTTTTGAAGGGGATAAAAATAGCTCGGCAGGAGAGATGAAAATGAATTATCAGGATTTTAAGTTTATGGTGCTGGCTAAAGATGGCAGGCGTGTGAATAAATTCCTGACCGCTATTGGGAACCTGTTCATAAATGACGGATCCAGGGCAGATGAGGAGGGCTTCCGATTTGGCACTATCAGCGTTGAACGCAACAAAACCAAATCTTTTTTTAATTATATATGGATTAACATCAGGGAAGGAATCATGAATACGATTACAGGAAAAGGGAAGGAAGAGAAGTAAAGGATAAATCTTATGGACAACACATCAGAAAGCAGACCGACCAAACGTCGTTGGTTTAAAAGGAAACGCTATTGGATTCCGGTAACCATAATTGCTATCATTTTGCTATTCCGGCTTTTACTCCCCTACGTCGTCAAAAAGTATGTAAATAATGTGCTATCTGATATTCCAGGCTATTATGGGGCGGTTTCGGATATTGATATTGCGCTGATCAGGGGGGCTTATGTCATTAACGGACTCTACCTTAATAAGGTGGATGCCGGATCACAGGTTCCATTTCTTGATTTTGAGCAAACGGATATCTCGGTTGAGTGGAAGTCGTTGTTCAAGGGTAAAGTAGTAAGTGAGATCATCCTTCTGCGCCCTTCCATGATTTATGTTTTTGAGGATCAAACGAAGACAGACAGCCCTGAGCCAGATTATGACGACTGGACGAAAGCCTTAACAGACCTCGTTCCCATTAATATCAACCGCCTGCAGATTATCAATGGTAAAATAGCCTTTGTCGAAATATCTGCAGACCCCACCATTGACCTGAATCTTAGTGACCTGGACCTGTCTGCCACCAATCTGCAAAATGTACTGCAGGCTGAAAGGACGCTGCCCTCTGTGATCAGGGGTACAGCTGTTTCAATCGGTGGAGGGAGCGTGCTCCTGACAGGAAAGATGAATCTGGTAAAAACCATTCCGGATATGGATATGTCTCTTTCCCTTGAAAATGCGGATGCAACTGCCCTGAATGATTTTACCAACCACTATGCAGGTATTGATTTTGAGGAGGGCACCTTTAATCTTTATAGTGAAGTTGCTATAGCCGACGGATTTCTCAAGGGATATTTTAAACCGCTTCTGAAAGATATAAAGCTACTGGGAAAGGATGATGGATTTCTGAAAACATTATGGGAAGGATTTGTCGGTCTTTTTAAGTTTATATTAAAGAATCATAAGAACAATACGCTGGCTACCAGAATTCCGGTGGAAGGTGATCTTAATAATTTACAATCCCGCCCTTGGCCTACAATTTTCAATATTTTTAAGAATGCATGGATCGAAGGATTCAAGAATGTTCTTGACGGGGATATTGAATTCGAGGACGCGGAAGCAGAGGTCGACAAGACATCAGATTAGAAATTAATATAATAGTAATGAGCAAGTTTATAAAGAGAGCACTTACTGCAGGAGTGATTTCACTCATGGTTATTGGCATAGGTACCCTCCTGATAGGAGAATTAAGCGGTTATGAGGCCAAAGTTCTCATTAAAAATTCCATTTCAGGGATCAATACCCTCTGTAACACAATTATCCTGGCTTCTGCGACCATTCTGGCATTGCTATTGGCCGTTCTCAGCCTGAGTGCAAGCTCTGACTCCAAGCTAAAAGAAGATCATTTCCGTCATATTCTGTTGATCGCAAAACTTGATACAATCGTAATTATTGCCTCCTTGCTTTCCTTCCTTATTTTAAACCTGCCAATCACAGAATCGGAAACGATGCCTCAAAATTGGTTCAAAATTATCTATTATGTTTCAATGACAACTACCAGCCTCCTCAGTGCAGCGCTGATTGTGGTGGTGCTTATGTTGTACAACACCGTGGTAGATATAATTAAAGTCGTCGGTCTTGGAATGAAAGACCACCCATTGGCCGAGAATGCATCCGACGAGGAGGAAAAACAGACATAGCTGTTCATTCACATGGTATGAATATGATTCGCAAATGATCCGAATGGTCTTCTGAGCTTTGGTTGGAATGACTGATAAAAGACTTACCTTTAAATAATTACGTACAACCACCAAATGACCAAAAAGGCAAGTATCAAGGATATGGAGGTAAGGGATGTCGTTACCAATATGGCCCGGTTTCTAAAGGTAGATATTGAAGAATCCACACATGAGATACGATTCGAAGTTCCTGAAAGTCTGGGTTCGGGATATGTAAAAGCCATTTCGTTTGATCATGGGCTTGGAGTCATTGAAGCAAATTACCTTCTGACAAAGGAAATCGCTTTTACCCTAGATAATGAGATGGTGCAACCCTTAAAGATAATTTTCAACCGGGAATCGGCTATCACACATAAATTTAGCGGAACTGACAAAGTGCATAAGATCAAGCATCTGGAATGCGCGATCTTGTCTTGTAATAATAAACATGGACATGTCCTATGGATGCCCGCTGATACCCCTGTTTCCATTTTCAGCCTTGAAATAAACAGAAAATTATTTGAGCAGAAGATTTCCGCTTATGTCTCAGACATGAATGAGGAACTTGAAGATCTTTTCAGAGATCTTAACGGAATCAACCTCTTTTATCACAAAGGCCACTATAGTCTTGAAGTAACAAAGTTCATGGATGAATTTAACCATTGTGAATTGGAGGGATTCATGCGCGCCGTTTATCAGGAAGGTAAGGCTTATGAGATCCTGACGCATCACCTCGGTCAATATCTGCGGGATGTAGGTAATCCAGGGGGCCCTGTCATTGAGCGGCAATCTACGGTACGGCTCATAGAAGAAACCGTGGAGATTATTAAAAAGGAAATTGAGACTATCGGGAATATTCCGGGGCTGGCCAGGCGGGTTGGGTTGAGTCCCAATACATTGCAGCAGGGTTTTAACAACATTTACAAAACATCTGTAAATGAATTTATACGAAATTACCGAATCAACAAAGCCAAGGAACTTATAGAAACCACTGAAATGAATATCACCGAGATTACCTACAAGGTAGGCATCAATTCCAGAAGCTATTTCTCAAAAATATTCAAGGAACAGTATGGAGTAACTCCAAAAAAATATCTTACCAAATACCGGAAGAAAGGAACCAAAGCAATCAGTTGGTTCCCTCCTGGCATTGGTAAAATCTGATGGGCCTATTTTCATCTCCGGGGAGTAGTCCTCTACTACTTAAAGACAAGATTTACATCTCATTGGAATGTTCCATGCCGGATGACCTACAGGTCAGGTAGGCTTCACTATTAAAAACCTCCCTCGATGGTAATGATAGTTCCTTTAGGACAGATACACAATATCTCAGCAGGGCCAGGTTTGGGAACTGATAGAAATTAAAGCAAAAAAAGGATGCCCTCTGAAGGGCATCCTGATCTAGCTAATTGCAAATACAATCACACCATTAGTTCAAATCTTCAAGGCCTTTGATTTGCTGAAGACCTGTTTGAATAGTCCGCATCTGCTCGTTCAACAAGCGTTCCGTACTGGGAGGAAGACTGGTTTCTTCCAGAACTTCTGCATATTCTTCAACGCTGGCTTTTTCGCCCCGTATGGCTTCTTCAAGCATAGACTCCTCATTGTCGGCAGAAAAGAAAGCCTTTACATCCATCCAGGTTCTGTGTGCGGCACCCGTTGCACTTCCTCCTTTTTCAACTTCCTTACCATATTGGCCAATTTCCCCTTTTAATGCGTGTCCAAACTGATAACGTTCCTGAGCTTTGCGCTCAAAATATGCCTGCAAACGCGTGTTCTTTGTATTTTCAGCAGCCTTCTTGAAACCTTTTTCTGCGTCATAGGTTTTTTCCAAAAGCGCGTTTAATTGATCTCCAATCTTTTCACTATACGTACTCATTATTCATTCTATTAAAGTTACCGGCGTATTGTTCAGGATGCACGCCGCTTGACATCCTTGATTATATAGCTCTTCAATCCCGGAGGATGTGTTAAATCCCTCATGAGGAATAAACTAAAAGTGGTGGTTGATTGGTGATAATCTTGTAAGTGATTCATTTCCTCATTCCAGAAGAATCTGACAACTTCTAAGTAAAATTACCATGCTATAATTCCTTGTCTGGACACTTTTCATCAATTTATTAACTCTTATAGTGTTGACCTCGGTACTTATGCACAGAAGATAGGTTTTTGGCTGGCTGTGTACTTTCCGGCAGGTGATAAAAAAATGGTTCTGAACCCCTTAGTCGGGCAGAACCATTTGCAAACAACCAACCAAACTTTATTAACTACAACCGGGATCCGGTTTTGATTTAATATTTTCTGTTTTAAACTTTTTATATCGATGAGCAATTAAAATGAATTCTCCTAACGATAATTGATTCTCATACAAAGATATCTCTGAATTATAGCATTGGTGTGCTATTTTGCATTTATGATTGACTTCTTTGCATAAAGGAACTTACACGTCATGCATTATGGTAAAAAATAGTTGGGCATCATGTATATTTGACGGTCACAGGCTCCATTTTCAACATTACCTGGCAGTAGAATTGAAAATTCAGCTCCCGTATTTCATGAAGTCATTAAGGAAACTTTTAAAAAGAACATATAAAAAAGTACTGCATAGCATTGCGTTTTATCCGGTGCTGATCAGTATCGTTTTTTGTTGCCTGGCTTTCATTTCGCTGTCCGCAGAAGGACTGCAGGTGATCAATGCACTTAAATCGAAGATTCCCGCTCTCTTCATAGAAGATTATGAAACGGCGAGGGTAATCCTTGCCACCTTATTTGGAGGGATCCTATCCCTGACCGTCTTCAGTTTTACCATGGTTATGGTGGTTCTGGGACAAGCTTCATCCAACTTTTCACCCAGACTCCTGCCCGGCCTGATATCCAATAAGCGCCATCAAATCATTCTGGGATGGTATATTGGCACACTGACCTATGTCATGATTATCCTTATTTCACTGGGGGCCTATGGGCTGGACCGGGGAAAGTTGGGGCTTTCAACAATGCTGGCAGCACTTTTTGGGGTGATTTGTGTGGGCCTATTTGTCTATTTTATCCATAGTATTTCCAGTGCTATACAAATTCACCATATCATAGAACGCATCTTTAAAGAATCGGACCGCTTACTAAATAAAACCCTTAACGATCAAAAAGACGGACAGAGAATAGAAGTGTTGGAAGATTCCTCGAAGTGGAGCACCATACAGTTGGACAAGTCCGGATATTATCAGGAATTTGATCCGTCTTTGCTCAGCCCTGACTTCCCGCGAACGGGTCTTCAGATTGAAATCGCTCCCTATGCAAATAAACATGTCTGGCAAGGGGAAATTATTTTCAGATATGAAGGGAATCTTTCGGATAGTGATCGGGAATCGCTTCTATTCTGCCTTAATATTGCAAGTGACAGGCATGAGGAAAGCACCGCTCTTGGCGGGATGATCAAATTAATGGAAGTTGCTGTCAAAGCACTCTCCCCGGGGATAAATGACCCCGGTACCGCCATTGATGTGATTAACAGAATTGCTTTGCTAATGCGCAAAATACTTCGTATTCATCCCAAAACCATGCTAGTGTCAGAAGATTCGCAATTGAAAGTGATAGAAAATCATATCCTTGCGGACGAGATTATAAGGGTCGTTGTGCAGCCAATAAGATATTATTCTTCCAATGATATGGCGGTACAGTATGAACTGGTATCCGCTTTGCAATTTGTACATAATGATCCTGAGATAACTGCGCTGAATCGCAAATTGATCAGTGCAGAACTTGACCATATGTCGCTGATGTTGCAAAAGAAGCAGGGAGACCCGGATAGAAATGTCGTTTTAGAATTAATTCATGATCATTAAAATAGTGCAATATGAAAGCTGCCCCAACCTTGTTATGCATTCCGGACATCAGTGGTTTTACCAAATTTATGAGCGAGTCTGATTTTGAGCTCAGTTCGAAAGTGATTCCTTCTTTACTCAACAAAATTGTTTATTCAAATAAAATAGGATTAAAGATTTCAGAGATCGAGGGCGATGCGGTGCTTTTTTACAAAAACGGAGACCTGCCCTCCCTGGGCAGGATCGTAGATCAGTGCAAATTTTTTTATACTGAATTTTACAAGCAAATCCATGCGCTATCTGCTCGCCATAAGGAGCAGGATAATGCTGAAGCAATTCCTGAAATGCTGGGCTTGAAAATCATTCTGCATTTTGGCAAGGAAGTAGGACTCGTCCCGGTTGGAAAACTCATTAAACTTATAGGAGAAGATGTCATTACCGCTCATCGCCTCCTGAAAAATGATATTGATCTGGATGAATATATCCTGATCTCTGAGGATCTGATGAGTCAGTACGATAAAAAAACGATCAATGGAAATTTTGATTGGAGTACAGTCAATAAAGGCACTATGGAGGTAGAACACATCGGAAAGGTCAATTACCAATACATAGATCTTTCAAACTTTAAAAAATGAATGGATTTACCCTGTACAAGGATGTCCACTATCTAAATTCTGACAACTGAATAGTCCGGTTAGGCGGGATTTACATCTATTGCAAATTAGTAACTTAAAATATGGCCAGAATGTCTGAAAAGCAAGGAGAGGAAGATCTTAAAATGGTGAAAAACCCGGATCAGGAAACAGAGAACTACCTGTTTCAAAAAAATGCAAAAACAAAATCAGGTGCTACAATCGTTGTTACCTTTCTCATCATCATTATCATAGCTATTGCTGTTTCCTGGTATTACTTTAAATTGCAGGAATGAAGAGCCACCAAATAGACCTACTATGTCCCAAACCCTAGGCCTGCTAAAACATATTCCCTTCTTGCTTGTATTCGTTCTGGGAGGATGCGCCACGTTTAAGCCTCAGATGAAGCAGGACACTGTCCCCGCTGAAAAGTCCGAAGAAAAACCATCTCATACTTTCTTCCTTGCCGGAGGTTTTGGGGATTCCAAAAAAGGACCCGACAAGGAAATCATAGATATGCTGGTGTCCCAACTGGAACAGTCAACTAAGAACGCGACCCTTATATTTACCGGCGACAACATCAGCCCAACCGAAGATAATGAGAAGGCAGATCTTGGCTTGATTGACATGCAGCTCCGCCTGACAGAGAATTTTAAAGGAAGCACCATTTTTGTGCCGGGTAATAATGAGTGGAAAAGTAAGAATACAGATAAGATAGAGGAGGTAGAGCAATATCTGGACAGCATCGGACCTAAAGCCGTCAGTTTTTTTCCGAAGAACACTTGTCCCATTGAACATCATGTAATCAATGATGAGCTGGACCTCATCCTGGTTGATTCCAAGTGGTTTATTTCCAATTGGTCAAGAGTTAAGGACATCAATAAAAAGTGTACGGACATTATCACCAGGAGGCGTTTCATGGAGGAACTCGAGGGCTACATCAATGACGGGCAGGGGAAGAATATTGTTATCGCCATGCATCACCCCATCTTTAGCAATGGCAAGTTTGCTGCTAAAGAAACATTTAAAAGTCATTTGCGTCCGGTACCTATATTAGGTACACTTTTAAGCGCAGTAAGGGATCTGGATGGTTTTGATCCGGATCAGCTGAATTCAAGGAGTTATTATTATCTCAGAGTGCTGGTAAGTGCCCTGGCTACCAACAGTGACAGAATCACTCTTATATCCGGCCATGAAGAAAGCCTGCAATACCTGAAAGGGGGTGAAATTCATCAGATCATCAGTGGGTCGCTTTCAGAAAAAACAGCCACCAAACGATCCCGCGACAAACTGGTCGCATTAGGTGGCTCCCTGGATTATGAGGGAATTTACACTCATGGCGCGGCCGGATTTGCCAGGCTGGATTATTTTAAGGATGGTTCATCACAGATCCGTTTCTTTAGCCCTGAACAACCTAATCCCATTGCACTGAAAGTACTTCCGGAACTGAAAGAGAAGGACACCATCAGCCATTTCCCAGAGATTACAGCACCTGTAAAAAAAGCTTCAATCATAAAAGATGAGCTAAAATTGGATAAGTCCGGACTCTACAAGTTTTTTTGGGGAAAAAGGTACAGGGACTATTATGGAAAGGAAGTCACAGCCGACATTGCAGACCTCGACACACTGTATGGAGGATTGACCGTACTCCAAAAAGGAGGTGGGCACCAGTCCTTCTCCCTCAGGCTTCAGGACAAGAATGGGAAGGAGTACGCGATGCGATCGCTGCGTAAAAATGCCTTGAAGTTTCTGAAATTTAAAGTGAAAGGTATCTCCTTCACGAGGAATGAATATAAAAATACGTTTACGGAAGAGCTGGTAACCGATTTCTTCACCACCGCCCATCCATATATTCAACTCATTATTCCACCCCTGGCAAGAGCGGCAGAAATCAATCATGCGGACACACGATTATTTTACGTCCCCGAACAGAAAGCCCTGGGAGAATTTAACGGGGAATTTGGAAATGAGTTATATTATATTGAGGAACGTCCTTCTGCTGAGTTTGCATCTTTCGAAGGTTTTAACAGGTCCAATCCAAATGAGAAAGGCGCTATCGAGGACTTTGAAAGTACCTCCGATATTCTCGAGAAAATGAAAAGTGATGAAAGTTATCTGGTGGACGAAGAAAGTTTTATTCGTGCGCGGATTTTTGATATGCTTATAGGCGATTGGGATCGCCATCAGGATCAGTGGAGGTGGGCAGAATACGAATCCAAGGAAGATGAAAAATTTTTTCTCCCGATACCAAGGGACCGGGATGCTGCATTTGCGAAATTTGACGGAATTGCCATTCCTTTGATCCGGCTATTTGTTCCAAATGCCCGGTTCTGGCAGTCGTATAGCAGTAACGTACAGGATGTAAAATGGGCTTTGGCGCAGGGAAATAGCCTGGATCGGATGCTGATAACTAAATATGGTCCGGAAGTCTGGGAGAAAGAAGCACTCAGGTTACAACAACTTATAACCACTGAAACCATTGACCGGGCATTTTTAAGACTGCCGGCTGAAGTTCGCGATAGTTCAGCCTCCAACATCAAAAAAGCGCTGATCGGCCGTCTAAAACGATTGCCGGAGTATGCAAAAAAATATAGCAATTACCTCAATAAAATTGTCATCCTCCACGGGACGGAAAAAGACGATATTTTTGAAATTAGCCGGATGGATAACGGAAAGACCAGGGTGGTTATACGTAGAGCCCTCAGTGATGATCCGGATAAAAAAATCTATGAGAGAACACTGGACGCGACTGAAACAAAGGAAGTTTGGATCTATGCCCTTGGAGATGATGATGTGTTCAGAGTAACCGGAAAACAGGATGGACATAGTTTCCTGCGCCTTATCGGGGGATATGGGAAGGATCAGTATACGCTGGACAATGGGAAGGACGTAAAGGTATACGACTGGGAGCACGAAAAATCGGAATTTGAAGGGGTCGTACCCCCAAAGCAGCTGACAAATTTATATGAGACAAATACCTATCACCATCGATATTTTAATGAAAACAATAATGTTCTGAAGCCCAACCTGGGTTATACCAGGGATGACCGTTTTTATTTCGGGCTTACTGATATTTATACCTACAATGGCCTTAATGGTAATCCCTTCAGGCAAAAGCATACGCTCTCTGCCAATTTCTTTCCGCGGTTTAAGGCTTTTGAGGTGGATTACAATGCTATTTTCGGAAACATCATCCCAGGCTGGAATTTTGAACTGAACGGCTATTTTACGAGCAAGCGTTTTCGGTACAATTTCTTTGGGTTTGGCAACGAAACCATAAATACCGAGGAAGAGCTCGGGCTCTCTTTTAACCGCGCTGGCCTGCAAGAATTAAAACTGGATGCCGGCTTAGCATTCCACAAGCTGCGATTCAAGGCACTGTATGAATCTTATAAATTACTTCAAAGTGATGATCGCTTTTTTACCAGTGACACTTTTGGTGAGGAGATTTTTGAACTCCAGCAGTATGTTGGTGCGGAAACCACCGCCGAATACAGTCATGATGATGCAGAAGATTTTCCTACAAAGGCTATATACTTAGGACTTACAGCAGGCTACAAATTAAATCCCCAATCAACTGATAACCGTTTTGGATACTTATCCTTTAAGGCGGGCTTCAGCCATAAAGTAATCCCGTCCGGAGATCTGGTTTTCGGCTCCGTTGCGGAGGTAAAAACCAACCTGGGAAATACCTATTTCTTCTATCATGCTCCTTCCATTGGTTCACAAAATGGACTGCGCGGGTATAGGGATCAGAGGTTTACCGGAAAGACCTATTTTTATCAATCTTCTGATCTTCGGCTGCGTGTTAAAAAATTTATCACCGCTGTGGCACCCGTCACATTCGGTATCTACGGCGGGTTCGATTATGGCAGGGTCTGGCAGCCGGATGAAGGGTCCTCGGTTTGGCATACCTCACAGGGAGGAGGTATATGGGTTGGAGGGTATAATTATCTTTCCCTGAGCGCCGGGTATTTCAATTCCAATGAAGGAAATATGTTCCAGGTAGGGTTCGGGTTCGGGTTCTGATTGGTCTGAGGCGATTTTCGCGGCGTTATTGTGAATTTTTCAGGTGTGGACACCACTGCATGATCTTATAAGGCTGCAGCTGTTTCGCTAAAAATGGTATCTTTAATCGCCGGAAAACGGCTTTCCAGAATCCCTTATATTCGGAGCGGTATCAGGGTAATAAATTTTTCGATAACGGATTGTATGAAAGTTTACATCTAATATATACTGATTTACCAATGAGCCGCCCTTCAGAAAAAATCATCGAACTTGGATTGAAACTCCCTCCCGCTCCCCCTCCTGCGGGTCTCTACAAACCCGTAGTCAAAGTTGACCATTTCTTATATGTTTCAGGTCAGGGCCCTATGCTGGACAATGGTCAGTATCTGACCGGAAGGGCCGGGGATGATCTTTCCCTGGAACAGGCAAAGGCCGCAGCTCGCCAGGTAGGGTTAACCATGTTGTCTACCATAAAGGCCCACTTTGGGGATTTGGATCAGATCAAAAGAATCATCAAAGTTCTTGGTATGGTAAACAGCAGCCCCGATTTCGGAGAGCAGCCTCTGGTGATCAATGGGTTCAGTGAATTAATGGCCGAGGTCTTTGGCGAAGATTCAGGAATAGGAGCCAGAAGCGCCGTAGGGATGATACTACCCGGAAACATTCCGGTGGAGATCGAAGCGATCTTTGAACTTTATCGCTGATCAAAATGGAGAACCACAATTGGTACCGGCTTAACCGACCGGAGAAGGTCGCCTCCCCTTCCTTACTGGTGTACCCGGATCGTATCAGAAAAAATATAGAAACGATGCTTTCCGTTGCCGGAGGGCCTGACAAGTTACGACCGCATATTAAAACCCATAAAACCGCCGAGATAATTGAAATGCAAATGGAGGCGGGCATACTGAAATTCAAATGTGCCACCATTGCAGAAGCAGAGTTACTGGGAAATTGTGAAGTGAAGGACATTCTTCTGGCAATGCAGCCCGTGGGACCCAATCTGGACCGGTTTGTAAAGCTGATGCAAACCTTTCCGGCCTCTCAATTCGCAACGCTGGTCGATCATCCCGAATGTGCACGGATTTTTAGCGAAAAGGCAAGGACGCAAAACAAAAGAATAGCGCTTTATCTGGATCTCAATACCGGAATGAATCGAACCGGAATCAGTCCGGGTAAGGAGGCAGTGCTCCTGTATCAATACATTACGGAAAACCCATACCTCATTGCCATGGGCCTTCATGCCTATGACGGACATTTAAGGGAGAAAGATGCTGAACGAATGAAAGCACTCTGTGATACCGCCTTTGAACCTGTGCAAAATTTGCGGAACACCCTGGAAAAAATGGGACTAAAGGTCCCAAACCTCATTGCGGGGGGGTCGCCCTCTTTTCCCGTCCATTCGGGAAGACCAGGTACCGAAACCAGTCCTGGCACTACCTTGTTATGGGATGCGACCTACAATGCCCTCTATGACGATCCGGCCTTTCTGCCTGCAGCGGTCTTATTGACACGGATCATCAGTAAACCGGGACCCGGGATCGTATGTATGGACCTCGGCCATAAGGCCGTCGCACCGGAAATGGCCTTCCCAAGAGTTTGTATATTCGGAATGGAACACTGCACCCAAATCGCCCAGAGCGAAGAACATCTGGTTCTTGAATGTCCCACGGATCATTCCTTTCAAATAGGAGACGTTTTCTATGCCATTCCAATGCATGTTTGCCCGACCGTGGCCAAATATCCTTCCTTAATTACCGTTATTAATGGTGAAGTTACGGGAAATTGGCGTGTCGCCGCACGTGATCACAGTATCACCATCTAACGGAAGGGGACGTAAAGCCGACACCGTAATACCATTGCATTCATCGATTTTAACAACCCCTTAAATTCATGTGGCAGGGTAATTGTTACCTTTAGCCTCAGATGATTTCGTTTATGAGATGCATTTTTAGCCTGGTAATGACCGCCATGATATCCGTGCAGGTAGCTGCCCAGACTGATCTTCCGTTAACGCAGCCACTGGAGATAGGGGCGGATAATACCCTGGACTTAAAAAACAGTACTAATAAGGGTACTTCCTTGAACATGCCTTCCATTTTAGACAACAAACCTGTCGTTAATCTAAAGGATTCTCTTACCTCCCGCCCGGTTAAAATGCTTCCCGACAGGGACCTGAAACAGGCAGGTCATGATATGGTAATTAATCCAAAAATAGGGGAAAGCGAAAAAGGTTCTTCAAATCAGCATTTTGGAGATATGTATTTAGGGGATGTCAGAACCGGTGGAAAGACAGTAGGCATTGTGTACCGTGATCATGAATATGTGGACGGGGACCGGGTAAAGGTATATGCCAATGATAATGTGCTTGAATTCAATGTTCTGCTTACGGGTGCCTTCAAGGGAATAAACGTTACCCTTGATAAAGGATTTAACCGCTTGGATTTTGAAGCCCTCAATCAGGGTTCTTCAGGACCTAATACAGCCCAGGTAGATGTATATGATGAGGAAGGCAAAATGATCTACTCCAATAAATGGCTGTTGTCTACAGGCTCGAAAGCCTCCCTGATCGTCATACAGGATTAGCCTTCAATTCTTCTAAGCAACCCGTGAATAAGCCAACAGTTCCTTTGCAGACGGTTATTAGTTTCCCGGATGATAGGTTTTTCTGGCTCTTTTAAGAACATCTTCCCTATAGAAAGCCACCTCTTTGAATTGCATCTGTGAATATCTCAGGGACTGGTCATCAAAATGTGGAGAGGCCGGATCCCCGCTTTGTCCTCCTGCAAGGATGCTTTTGGCCTTGATCCTGTCTCCGAATTCCACAACAGCGACAAAACTGTTACCCCGGGTACCGTATATTTTTTTTGTGTTGTTCTCGTAACTGGCGCCGAATGCGGCCAATGCTCCCCAGCGTCCCGATGCAAATCCGACGGGAATACTGGGCAGGCTGTCATTAAAAGGCTGCCGAATCTCACCATTAATACGCTGATATCGGTTTATTTCTCCCCAGGGCAATTCCCAGGTTCCAAAATCCTTTTTTAAAACTGAAATGCTGCGTTTGAAAATTTCCAGCCGTTCCGACTCGGGAGATGAGTGGCCAAAATAACGGAACAACTCCATATCACTGAGTCCGGCGGGAGGCTTCCCTTCATTTCCATAGAGGGTGCCATAATAATGCGCAAGGGTCATGGCCACTGATTCAGCAGATGTTCTGTAATCCCATTTGCGCAAAATTTCTATTGGGGCTTTCAGTTCCGGATCCTGAAAAGTTGCCTTGTCATAGGCTTTCACCAATCCGGGGAGTAATTCCGCAAAGGCGGGAAGATACGGGTCATAGGCGAGGTTGAGCAGGCTGTCAAGTGTATATCCGCTTTTCCCGCTGAGCAATTGAATGGCATGAATACCCCGATAATTTTCCTGATCTATCGACATATATTCCGGATAGTCCGCTCGTTTGGGACTGAAACCCATGGCTGCCGTAAAGGGCGTCGAATTACAATTTTGCAGCCAGCCGTTTTCCGGATTCACCAACATGATTTCGTCTCCAACCTCATGAAGACCCTGCCAATCCGTTTTCGGATTGGAGCCATCCACCGGTTGAGAGTAATCAAAGACCGTATCCCGGATGGGGATAAAATTCCCATGAAAATAGGCGATGGTCCCATCTGCATCGGCGTAGACCGTGTTATTCGAGGAATTGGTGCGGTAATCCATCATTTTTCTAAACCCTTTAAAGTCGTTCTGACGGGTACGGACAAAGGATTGTTCTAGTGCTTTGGCCGGTTCCCACATCATCGCTGTAGACACCGCAGAATTGCCAATTTTGTGAGTAATGGGGCCGTGATGGGTCCGGTATAATGGAAAGGATTTTTCTTTAATTTCTGCTCCCTTGCGATATTGGAGCGTCACCTCCGATGAATCGAGAGGGCGCTTTTCGGAACCATAAGTATAATATTTTTTACCCTCCTTTTCTGTGATGGTCTCTATAAATTCATCCATCACATCCGTATACGTAGAGGTATGCATCCAGCCGGTGCGTTCATTAAATCCCTGGTAAATAAAGAACTGGCCCCAGGTAACCGCCCCGTAGGCATTCAGGCCTTCTTCACTTACCATATGAACCTCACCTCTGAAATAAAAGGAAGTGTGTGGATTGATGAGCAACATGGCATTTCCGGAAGTCGTAAGTTTTCCTGAAATAGCAATGCCATTGGAACCCTTTGGTTCCTCTTTCGCTACTTCCTTTTCAAGATGGAATTGCTCACGTGCACTCAGGCCCTTCCCCTTTTCATAAAAGTTCCGGATTCGATCCGTACTTATTCTTTCGATATCCCCGCCAATCGATCCCTCACTGAAGTACATCGGCATCCAGGATTCAAACCGGGTTAGCAATCTGGGACGGACATCAGGGTGGGTATAGAGATAATAATTGATCCCATCGGCGAAAGCATCGCAGAGATGGCGCAGCCATTCAGGACTTTTTTCATACTGATTTATGGCCTCTTCCCGGCTCATAAACATTCGTGCCCTAAGATCACTGTAAAGTTCTTCCTCGCCTTCCACCTCAGCCAGGCGGCCAATGGCCCAAAGGTAGTTTCGCTCCACCCTGTTAAAATCATCCTCACATTGTGCGTAAAGTAATCCGAATACCGCATCGGCATCTGTCTTACCATAAATATGCGGCACCCCAAAATCGTCCCTGATAATCGTGGTGTTCCGGGCGTGTTCCTGCCACCTGCGTAGCTCCTTGTCCGGGCTTTCTGCTGCGCAGGAAGCAAAAAGCAGGAGGAACGCAAAGTAGATGTATTTAAGGCAGATCATGTGAGGATGCAATATGTCAATTTCCCTAAGGACTCCAGCCCGTCTCACAGAAATTCGGTGAGGTTTGCAGCCACATTTGAATACCGGAAAAATTGCTGTTCTATCACAAAAATAAGAAACTCCTGCCGGAATGTCCAATATTCCGTACCTCTAAACCCCCCATCGTTATTCGGCGTTCGGCGACATTACAATAGTGGTGTCAGCCTTGTATCAGTGGAATTCCCATTCATCCTCATGAAAGGCCGGAAAAGAAAACCAGAAACCCTTACTTTGAACAAGTTTGATTTATAGTACCTTGCAGGCCTTCTTTATACACATCACCACAGCCAATGTCAGATAAAAAAGTGACCATGCTCAGAGCCTTCAGGACGATCATCTGGCCCAGAAGAAATCTGATATTCATAGGACTGCTGCTGATAGTTATCAGCAAAGCCGCCAGTTTTGTGGCACCATTGTCACTTAAATATCTGATGGATGATATTATCCCAAATAAAGATATCACCTTTCTTAAGTTGCTTATTACCGCTGTCATACTTGCCATAACGGTGCAGGCCATTACTTCCTTTCTGCTGACCAAAATATTGAGCGTCCAGGCGCAATACATGATTTCCGAGCTTCGAGCTCAGGTACAACGTAAAATTCTTTCACTTCCTATTCGATTCTTTGATAACACCAAATCCGGAGTGCTGGTATCAAGGATTATGACAGATGTAGAAGGGGTTCGCAATCTTATAGGGACAGGATTGGTACAATTGGTTGGAGGGACAATCACCGGGATTGTCTCCCTGGTACTGCTTCTTCGAATAAGTCCGAGCATGACCC
>JBGTMS010000100.1:0-23831 GCA_041743425.1 Zeaxanthinibacter sp.
GGCACAAAACCAAATGAACAGGCTTGATTAACAATAATTTATGAGATTAAGTGAAGGTGAACAAGGTGCGAAATAATGTCTGAGGAAAGTTTGAGAAATGGGTTGGGAATCTGCCTTTTTAATTGCCAGACAGGTATAATCTTAAAAAAGAAAAGCAACTATTTACCGAGTCACTTTAATGTGAATAACAGTTAAGCTTGTCATGTCGAAAATTCTATTTACCCGATCCCTAAAGGGCAGTAATTTTCTCCATCATGGCTATTTATACAGGATTTTGCTTCCCTTTTAGGGTTGGGGAATAGAAAATCCAATGTCATTAGCCCATCTATTATTTACGTTCTTTTAGAATGATTATTTCCTTTATTTCTGGATGGTATTTAAGGGAGGTAGGATCTCCCAAAACGGGATTTAATCCAGTGCAAACGCGATGATCTGATTTCCCTTTTTTGTACCTAGTTTTTCACCTCCGCAAGCTATGGCAATAAACTGCCGGCCATCCACTTCATACATGGCGGGAGTCGCAAAAGCGGCTGCAGGCAAAAGATATTCCCAAATTATTTCTCCTGTTTGCTTATTGAAAACCCTGAAATAACCATCTCGTGTTGCGCCAATAAATAACAAACCGTTTCGGGTTACTACGGCACCTCCGTAGTTTTCAGTTCCTGTTCCTTTTATGCCTCTGTCTTTCAATTCGGGGGTCTCACCAAAAGGGACAGACCATCGGTATTTTCCGGAATTAAGGTCGATTGCGTGCAGGGTTCCCCAGGGTGGACTGATAGCCGGAAGGCCGCCCTTATCCAAAAATTTATTGTAACCTGTAAAGACATAGGGGGCCAAAGTTTCATTTTTAACACCACCTGCCCCTGCCTCTTCCTTGTCCTCCTGGTTCAGCAGGAAGCGGACAAGGGCATCTCTCTCCGCTGTTTTAAGCTGAGGAAAACCTGTCATCATGCCCTTGCCGTGCATTATGATTGTCTCAAGCTCTTCTTTTTTCATCCTGCTCCCGATAGTAAGCAGCGAAGGATAACCACTGGCGTCAATACCCCTTCGGTCGGCCTGATGACATACCATACAATATTGGTCATAGAAACCACGACCCGCCGGAAGATTTTCCAAAATAGTATCCCTTTTGCGCATCTTCAGTATCCAGGCCATTTCATTCGCATTAACATACAGGATACCTTCCTCCGGATCGGCTGCGGCACCACCCCATTCGGCCCCGCCATCAAATCCCGGCAGGAGTAATACGGGTTCCAGAGCCGGCGGCGCATAGCGCCTCAGATCCATGCTGTCCAGAATGGCAATCAATTCTTCTCTATTTTCCGCATAAGGACTAATATCGTCACGGGTAAGGTCCCGCGATTGTCGGGCAAACGGGGCCGGCAGTGTAGGGTAAGGCTGTGATTCCCATGATTTCTCGCCATTGAGCGTCGAGGCAGGAACCTCCTCTTCGGCTATTTCAAAAAGAGGCTTTCCGGTATTTCTGTCAAATACAAACACATACCCCTGCTTTGTTACCTGGGCGACGGCTGGAATGGAGCGGCCATCTCGTTTTACCATCAGAAGGTTGGGAGGGGCCGGGGGGTCCCTATCCCATAAATCATGATGGGTGAACTGGAAATGCCACTTCAGCTTTCCGGTACCCGCGTCAAGTGCCAGCAGACAATTTGAGTACAGGTTGCTTCCCTTTCTGAAGCCACCATAAAAATCCGGAGCGGCAGATCCGGTGGGCACAAATAGGGTTGCGGTTTCTTCATCGAGGGCCATGCCCGCCCAATTATTGGCCGCGCCGGTAATGTTGTCCCTGTACGACTCCTTATTTTCCCAGGTTTCATAACCCGGTGTGCCGGGGTAAGGAATCGGATGAAATACCCAGGCCAGCTTTCCTGTCGGAATATGGAAGGCCATAATGTCTCCCGGGGCCGCCCCTACATCTTCCGACAGGCGCAACGGCATAATGATCAAATCCTTGTAAACCGTTCCCGGCGTATTGGAGATCACGAATTTATCGGCCGCAGAATGTGGCATTCCAGAGCGCAGATCAATCTTGCCTTGCTGACCAAATGAAAGGATGGGCTTCCCGGTGAGTGCATTTAGGGCAAAAAGATCAGAACCCCGACTGAATAAAATGCGCTTATCTCCGCCCTGTGCCCAATAGGATACACCGCGACTTGTCGAGTTCCGGATCTGTGTGGAATCTCCAAAACGCCAGATTTCTTTTCCTGTTGCCGCGTGCAAAGCAATCACGCGCAGTGCCGCGGTTACCCCATATAGGATCGTGTCCACAACAATAGGATTCATTTGCATCTGACCATAATCCGGAGCATTATAACGCCAGACGGGTTTTAAATTCCGGACGTTTTCAAGGGTAATTTGTGAGAGGGTGGAGTAATGATTTCTATCAGGCCCTCCCAGATAAGAGGACCAGCCAGTGTATTTATCACCGGGAACTTCCGGCCTCACGCAAGCGTCTGCAATGACCAATATCGACAACAAACACAAGACACGTAAAAGAGTGAGACAATTCATTTTGCGGAGCTGAGATTTTTCCTAAAAATAGGAAAATTACAGCCAAATTTTGCCGTATTCCACGGCACCATAGCTCTTGTTTATGGTTGGAGATACGATTGCCTGCATTTAGTTGAAATAACGGGAAAGCAAACCTCTTACCCTCTTGTAGTAGGATTTGCCAAACAGATTGAGATGTACCAACAGATAATACAACTGGTACAATTCCAGCCGCTCCTCCATACCATTTTCATTGGGTACGATCTCCTCATACGCTTCGTAGAATCGGGAGTCAAAACCGCCAAAGAGCCGGGTCATGGCCATATCCACTTCGTGGTGTCCGGCATACGCGGCAGGATCTATTAAGCAGGGTGATCCATCCCTGGAGATCAGAAAATTGCCGGCCCAAAGATCTCCATGAACGATTACAGGATTTGTTTCAGGAAGCAGTTGCCGGACTACTTCAGACATTGTCCGTACCCCGGGTATTTCCTTTTCAGACAGCATGCCCAGACGGGAAGAGAGGGTTAGTTGTGGAACGAGCCTTTCCTCCAGATAAAAAGACGGCCAGTGAGCACTATCTTTGTTCGATTGTAGCAAACTACCGATATAATTGTCTGTCTTCCAACCGAATACAGGACAAGAAGTTTTATGAAGTTGGGCCAGCTGTTGCCCAAGTCGTTCATAATCCGCAGAAGTCGGCGATTTGGTGGAAATATACTCCATTACGAGTCCTGCCCCATCGCCCAACTCCCCACAATAATAAATCCGGGGGACGCGAATGGTTTTTGTTTTCGCAATGGACTCCAATCCCATTTGTTCTTTATAAAACATATCATAAGCACTGTGTCCGTTGGCGAGTTTACAGAAGTATTGTCCGGAGCTGGTCTCAAGAAGATAAGAACGGGCGATATCCCCGCCTCTTAGCGGCGTTACTAAATTAATAGTAATTCCCAGATGATCAGCTGCCTGATTAAATGTTGTATTGTCCATACTGAGGAGATACGTTGGCAGTATGCCTGTAGTGAAGTTAGCCCAACGTGAATAACCGTTAAGCTTTTTTAAGTCGAAAATTCTCTGTCCAGACCCTAAAGGGCAATAATTTTCGCTATTAGGGCTATTTTTAGGATTTTTCCTCCCTCTTATGATTGGGTAACAGAGAAATCCAGTTTGATTGGCTTATCCATTATTCAAGTTAGCCCAAATCTCCGGGATACCGCCCGATTACTGTCCATCCACCATCCACAACCAATGTCTGCCCTGTCATCTGGGCAGCCTTATCCGATAACAGAAAGAGGCAGGCATGGGCAATATCTTCGGGCTTCCCTACCGTACCTGCGGGCAGAAGCCTCGCCCAGGCGCCGGCATAGTCCGGTTCCTCCTTGGCAGTTCTTTCTGTAAGGGTGGCTCCGGGCGCAATCGCGTTAATGGTTATCCGATGGGGAGATAAAACCAATACCAGGCTTTTGGCGAGCATCTGCAACGCAGCCTTCGTCATTGAATAAGCGGCCAGGGAAGGATAAGATTTTATTCCCGTTATTGACGACATAAGCACCACCCGCCCTCCTTCACCCCGGGCACGCATTTCAGAGGCAGCCCTTTGAATGAGAAAAAAAGCACCCTGAAGATTGAGTTGCAACACCTTTTGAAAATCTTCAGGAGTAAATTCAAAGAAATCACGAAATAAGGTGATCCCGGCATTCGGGATGACAAAATCTATTTTTCCGAAATGCTGAATAGCGAGATCCACCATCCCGTTTATGACCGGAATTTGCCCTGCATCCCCCGCATATGCAATGCATTTGCCCGTATGGGATTTCTCTAACGCAGCCACCGCTTTCAGCGCCACATCTTCTTTCAGGTCATTCAGAACCACACTGGCACCTGCTTCCAGCAGTAATTTTACGATGGCGTAACCGATACCTTCACCGGCACCGGTGACAATGGCTACTTGATTTTCTATTCCTGAATAGCGCATGTTTCCTGCTTAAAATAAGTAATGGGTGTTCCTGTTGAACCGGGTTTAAAAGTAAAAAGTCCGCCACTGAGGGGATATTTCAAAAGTTGCCCCTGACTAAGTCCGCTTCTTGCAGTTGTAATATACAAAGTATCCAGATCTTCTCCTCCAAAGCAACAAGAGGTCACATGCGGGGCGGGCACTTCTATCAAAGTCAAAACCGTCCCCTCATTCGGATGCCAGCGTCGCACACAATTTCCTCCCCAGTGCGCAATCCATAACATCCCTTCTGAGTCAATGCACATCCCGTCAGCACTGCCAAAAGAGTCGGGGAAACTGAAGAGTGATCTTTTTCCGGAGATGGTGCATCGCTGCGGATCAAAATTAAAGGCTACTACTTCATTCACGCCACTATCTATATAATAATAGGTCAAATTATCTTCAGACCAGGCCATTCCGTTGGAAATAGAGGTATCTGACAGTTGTGGAGAAACAGAAAAGTCCCCTGATACTTTATACAAGCCTCCGGCATATGGAACCAGATCCTTGTGCATGGTTCCGATCCAGAAATTTCCCTTAAAATCACATTTTCCATCATTGCAGCGCATATCGGCACTGCTTCCGGCAAGGGCAGATTGCCGCTCCATTATGCCCGTATCCGGCTCGTAGATGGCCAGGCCCGAAGCCAGGGCAAGTAGAACCTTTCCTTCTTCCGTGGGCACCGCGGCACCCAACATTTCTCCGAAATTTTGTTGCTGGTGGGAGCCTGCGGTTGGATCATAGGTATGAAGCCTCCCATTTTCGATATCGACCCAAAGCAGCTGGTTTTTCCTGAAATCCCAAACCGGACCTTCTCCCAACGCCGCTTTCGCGTCATAAAGCAATTCGGCCATATGGCGTGTGATTTCGGGCATACTGTTCTATCAGGATTTCCTGAGCTTCACGTCAGTGTAATTGTCAGCGGGGACAGGCGCCCGCTACTATCATTTTAGTATCCCCTCGTATTGTGACCCATTACCGAGAAGTTCTGTAGCCGCAATAATAGCCTCATCATGCTTCAGATAGTACTCATAGAGTCCTTCCCTGTAGAAGTAGCGTTTGATGATCTCATCCTCCAGATTTTTTTGTAGCTCCGTCCTGTATTTGTCAATGGCCGCCACTTTACTTTTATTAATTTCCATCAGCAGATTTCTGTAGTTCTCTTCCATCCCGGGACCGAAGATTTCCGCATCTTCCCCATTAAGCGCTTCTTTGAGTGCTTTTTCAGTGTTTGTTTCAAAATCGAAGGTGCTCTTATTAATAAAATCCTTAAATGCGTTAAAATCTGCTTCTGAAAATTTAAAGGCGGCGACGTCGGCCAATTGGTTTCTGTAATAGTAGTCGGTCGCGTAGTCAAATACCACATGATTCATAAGCAAAGCTTCTGTCATGGCATTGGTTTTTAAAGCGGTGATCTCCAAATCCGGCATAATGCCTCCCCCGTCCTGCACCTTCCTTCCGTTGCGGGTGGTAAAATCATTGAATTCGGATTGTTGTACGGCATTTCCTTTATCATCCCTGTGCCAGTAGTCCAGCGCTTGTATGCACCTTCCTGAGCTGGTATAGTAACGGGAAATAGTTACTTTGAGCTGCGTGCCATATGAGAGTCTGAGCGGGCGTTGAACCAGCCCTTTGCCGAAACTCCGGGCGCCCATGATAACCGCCCTGTCCAGGTCCTGCAGACTGCCGGCTACTATTTCACTTGCCGAAGCACTGTTGCCATTCACCAGAACTACCAAAGGTATGTCAGGATCCAGCGGCTGATTCTTACTCCGGTATTCGCTATTGAACTTTTTGACTTTGGATTTTGTTGTTACAATCAATTCACCTTTCGGCACAAAGAGGTTGGTCACGTCGATAGCCTCAGAAAGAAGACCGCCGGGGTTATTTCTAAGATCAAGGATAATCTTCTCGGCACCTTTGCCCTTAAGATCGACCAAAGCAGCCTTGGTCTGGGAGGTGGCCTTGGCGTTGAACTTGGAAAGCACTATATATCCTGTTTTTGCATCTATCATATGATAAAAAGGGACGGCATCCACCTCGATGGCCTCCCTTTTGATCGTTGCCGTTTTTGTTTGGCCCTGTCTGCTGAAGGTCACAATAATTTCTGTATCATTTGCCCCCTTTAATAATTCTCCGGCATCATCCTTGAAATCCACAATGGTGATTTCCCCGATTTTAATTATTTCATCTCCGGCTTTCAGTCCCGCCTTGTCTGCCGGATACCCCTTATAAGGTTCAACAATAAGGAGTTTATCATCATATGACCGTATGAGCGCACCGATCCCGGAATATTCCCCGGCGTTATTAATCTTGTAAGCCTCCACGTCCTGCTCATTCAGAAAGGTTGTATACGGGTCAAGATCCTCAAGCATATTTTTGATGGCGGTATCCATCAGTTGCGCTGGATTGGTCTCATCCACGTAATTCATGTTTAATTCCTTAAACAGCGTTGTGAAAATTTCGATTTGTTTAGCAATCTCGAAAAAGTCGCTCTTAAAGCTGCTCCCGGCTATTAAAATAACTGCCGCCAACAGAGGAATTACTATTTTTTTAAGGTTGAACTTCACCATCATTTATTTTATTGATAAATTCTTTGAAAACTTTGAGCATACTCTTTTCTATCTGCGCATAATCGGGCATTTCCTTCCCAAGATATAAAAATAGAAACGCAAAGCCCCCTTCTATGTTGTTAAATAACACCTCTTTATTCCGCCTGTAACTTTCCCTGAGAAGGCGTTTTATACGGTTTCTGTTAACCGCACTTTTAAAGTTTCTTTTTGATACGGCCACCCCTGCCTGAAAGCCGGTTTCCGGAATGATGACTGTTTTGAGATAGATTAGTCGTAAGGGAAATCTGGACACGGAAATGCCTTCGGAAAAGAGTAATTCCATTTGTTTTTTGCCTTTTATCCTTTCTTTTCCGGAAAACCCAAATCTTTTTTCTTTGCCTGCATGCCCGGGGAGCTCCTTCATTGCTGTATATTTTGAAATGATCCTACCCTGTGAGAGTGGCAGGGCTCTGACCTTTACCCTGCGTTTTTTATCACGGCGCCTTCCACAGGTTGTTTTCCCAGTTGCTGTCCGCCAGTAGCTGGGAAGGATCCAGGACAATAGCCTGAATGGAATCCAGCGGTTTTTGCAGGGTAAACTCATACGTTGGAAAAGCCCACGGCCAGTCAGGGAGAATCGTCCGGGAAATGTCCGGATACGGGTTATCCTTCTCATTCCGCATCATTCTGAGCGGTGTATATAGTGTCTCACGTGTGTCATCTTTATAGACGATCAGAATATCCATTGGCATCGGCATCTGCCCGATGCGTTCCAGCCGCACCCTGGTGCCGCCTTCTTCTCCACTCACTTCCTTAATGCCGTAGTCGATGGTATTTGTTGTTTCCGTCCACTCGAGCAGATACCAGCCCAGGTTGATCCCGGATACCTTTTCAGCGGTCCGCTTAAAATCATTAGGGGTGGGATGTTTAAACTGAAACTTTTGAAAATAGGTTCTTAGGGTTTCCATGAGCTTGTCCTGACCGATGATATACCCTAATTGCGCAAGGAACACCGCCCCTTTTTCATAAGCGGATATCCCGTAACCGGAATTCGTCGAATATCTGTCGGAATGTGTGGTCAGGGGCTGCTCTTTCCCCGAGGCCGCCAGCCCATAATAGGCCTGATAGGAGGATTGAAAAGGATGATCTTTTTGCTGATCCAGGATCTCATTCTGACAGAGGGAGGAGATAAAGGTGGTAAAACCTTCGTCCATCCAGGGATGCCTGGCTTCATTGTTGGCCAGCACCTGCTGGAACCAGGAATGAGCCATTTCATGTACCGTTACAGATATTAGGCCCTTCAAATCTTTCCCCCCGGTGATTAATGTGCTCATCGCATATTCCATACCTCCGTCACCACCCTGAATCACTGAAAATTGCTTGTATGGATAGGGACCTATATTGCGACTGAAGAATGCCATTGCCTCGGCTGCTTTCGGCTGTAATTTTTTCCAATTCTCGATATGTTCCGGACGATTCTTATAAAGGAAATGCAACGTTGGTCCGCCGGCCACTTTCAGGGTATCATGGAGATAATCAGGATCGGCGGCCCACATAAAATCGTGAACTTTTGGGGCCTTAAAATGCCAGGTCAGCGTTTTCGAGTTTCCTTGTTTTGGTTTGGTACCTGGTTTTTCATACCCATGTCCGATTGCCTGCGGATTTTGGAGATAGCCCGTCCCCCCTACTACATACTTTTTGTCGAGGGTAAGTTTTACGTCAAAATTGGCCCATACCCCATGAAATTCCCGGGCGATATATGCATCCGCATGCCAGCCTTCAAAATCATATTCCGCTATTTTGGGGAACCATTGGCTCATAGACAGTGCTACCCCCTCTTTGCTATTCCTTCCGGAACGCCGGATCTGCAAGGGCACCTGCCCTTCAAATACCATCTCCAATGTGGTGCTTCCTCCGGGAAGGATCGGCTCTGACAGCGGTACTTCTAGAACAGTCCCTTCTAATATCGGGCTGAGCGCGACGCCATCCTGTTTCAGGGAAGATGCCTCCAGATAGCCGATCTCATCCGGCGTTAAGGCGGCAATACGGCTTTTACCTTGTGCCATCATCCGTCCGTCCGGATCACTGACGGACTGAAGCCGGACGTCCATTTCACTTCCGGGCCGGAAGGCATTGAAGTACATATGGTAGAAAACCTGCGAAATTGTATCGGGGGACTGATTCGTATATACAAGCTTTTGGGTCCCGGCATAGCGAAAATCCTTCACATTCATGGATACCTCCATAGTATAATCTGCCTGTTGCTGCCAGTAACCGGCCCGGGGCTGTCCAAAAGCAGCCAAAGCGCCATTTACAAATAATACAACCATGAACAATACTCCCTTCATATATTTTCTCTTCTATGAGTTTTCCCTGGAAATCCTTTCAGCCATGATCATTGCATTAAAGGCATTCACCATCCGACCTGATTTGGAAATTTTATCAAAAGGTTTTGATTTTGCGGCATCCCCTGAAAGGATGACCGATGCCTTGGTCGTTTGCCCGGATTCCATCAGAATCCTTTTCACCTGGGCGGCGGTCAGCTTCGGATATTGCGATCGGATGAGTGCAGCCAATCCCGCAACCGCAGGGGCCGCAAAAGAAGTCCCGTCCTGAGATTCATACTTATTCCCTGGATTCGTACTGTAGATATCTGAACCCGGAGCAAAAACATCTACATTCACAGCCCCGTAATTCGAATAGGAAGCGACCATTTCGGACCCGTAGGCACTTGTCAGCGCTCCGACAGTGATCAGGTTATCTGATATTTCAGCGCCATTGGCTATCTGATCATTGGGGTAGCTGGCGTTCTGTAATTCATCCAGGTCCTTGCCTTCATTTCCTGCGGCATGAACAATAAGTACGTCTTTAGAGGCCGCGTATTTTATGGCATCATACACCCAGTCAGCATTGGGAGAAAAGGATTTGCCAAAGCTGCCGTTGATCACCTTTGCGCCATTGTCCACCGCATAGCGTATGCCAAGCGCAATGTCCTTGTCATATTCATCCCCGTTAGGAACAGCGCGGATACTCATGATTTCCACATTATTGGCCACCCCCTTGATTCCTTTATTATTTGACCATTCTGCACCAATGATACCCGCAACGTGAGAGCCGTGACTTTCATCTGGCGACCTTGACTGCGGATTTCCATTGCCGTAGCCCTTATCATTCAGATCGTAAGGATTATCACCGGTGACCTTGCGACCATCAAAATCGGCATTCAAATTAAAGTCCATCTGTTTTGTAAAATGATCAATGCCTTCCTGTAATTCTGTAAGTACACCGGGAATGGTATCCTTGAAAGAATACATTTGTGTAATGACCCCAATGTGCTGCTGGAGTGCCGGATCTTTGGTTTTAATCGCGGCAACCTCTTTTTTCGTATAGGTGGTTTTGCCTAAATGCTTTTGTATAGCGGCATCCGCGGTACGGACCGCATCCCGAATCTGCTCATACTGCTGTTTGTTCTGCCGGGCCTTGGTCAAATCGGCATCGAGCTTCGCCTTTGCTTTTGCCTGATAGGCCGCATCCCCTATCTTAAGGCGTACGATCCTGGCAATTTCCAATTGCTCATTGTATGACTCTCCGAGGAAATTATATCCATGGATATCATCCACATATCCGTTGTTGTCATCATCTACTTTATTTCCGGGTTTCTCTCCCCGGTTGGTCCATAAAACCCCGTCCAGATCCTCATGGGTAAGATCTATGCCGGAATCGAGCACGGCGACTATGACTTTCTGTCCCTTTTTATTGCCAATAATCTCGTCGTAAGCCTTGTTAATGCTCATGCCCGGAATCGTGTCCGTCTGCAAGTCTGCAAAGCCCCAGCTCTGTTTTTGCTGCTCTGTCAGTTCAGTGACCTTAGGTGGAATAGAATCAATATTTTCAACCGGGGTGCTCACCAGCGCAGTGCCTCCGCACGCCCAGAGCATGACGGCTAGTGGCGCTATCACATAAAAGGTCTTTGGATATGGAATCATTTTGTCTATATTTTTATTGTTTATTATTCAGATTAACCCCCGGGAACGGGGCTTTAAATTGTTCAACACATCCACGATCCGCCATAGTTACGTAACAGGTGGTACCATCCTTGCCCCCGAAGGTGAGGTTGGATGGTTTTTTCCCGGTCAGGATTACCTCATACAGGGTTTGAGCCGCAGGGGAGACTATAAGTACGGTGCCTTTATCATAACGGGTAATGTACAAATTTCCCTCAATATCACATCGCATTCCGTCCATTCCAAAATCTTCAAAGGTCAGAAACTCAGCTTTATTGCTCAGCCCGCCATTCACTCCTATGTCATATTTCCAGATGGTTCGTTGAAGGGATTCATTTACATACAGCAATTTTCCGTCCGGACTTACCTCAATGCCGTTGGTTGTTCCCATCCCTTTTTCCAAGAGAATCAGCTGTCTTTGCGGACTTACCATCCATAGCTGTCCGCTTTCTTCGGACCAGTTCGGGTCGCTGAGGTAGATATGCCCTTGCGGGCCTATCGCCAGATCATTGGGTTGGTTCATCGACGTATCACGTGCCCAAATTTCAGGTTCCCTGGATTCCGGTTTAAAGCGATACACGGTATGCCCGGCATAATCGGCGACAAACATATTTCCCAAGGCATCAAATCGTATGCCATTACCGATACTCCCTTCCGGGAGTGTGATATATACCTCGGCCATTCCCTCCTTATCTACCCGACCAATAGTGCCTTCCTTTTCGAAATTTACAGCAAACAAATCTCCGTTATGATTTACAGCAGGGCCTTCAATGCCTGGTGTAAAACCACCCTCCTCCGTAAAATCCGTACTGCGAATTTCATGATCACTGCAGGAGTAGCCGCTTATGGCAAACCACGCCATCAGCAATCCCTTAGTTAAAAATTGCATCAAAAGTGTGTGTTTTATCCAGTTGAATCCCTTTTTCAGTCCGTGTGAGGGTGCAAATTTCATTATGAGCATCATGTTCCATAAAAAGAACGAAATCCCCTTCAACTGCTTTCTCAAGAAAATGGTGTTTTTCCTCCAGAGTTAGCAAGGGCCTGGTGTCGTAACCCATGATATATGGAAGTGGAATGTGTCCTGCAGTCGGCAACAGATCAGCCATGAATACGAGCTGCTTGCCTCTGTAATGAATGTGCGGTATCATTTGCTTCTCTGTATGTCCGTCAACAAAGAGGATTTCAAATCCCAGTTCCGGCACAAGCTGGAAAGCCTCGCCGGACCGTTTCACAAATTTCAGTTGGCCGCTTTCTTCCATGGGCATGAGATTTTCTTTGAGGAAGGACGCCTTTTCACGCCGATTTGGATGTATGGCCCAGTCCCAATGTTCGCGGTTGGTCCAGAAAAGGGCATTCCTAAAAACGGGCTCATATCCTGTCCTGTCTTTATTCCATCGTATACTGCCGCCACAATGATCAAAATGAAGGTGCGTCATAAAAACATCAGTAACATCATCCGGGCTGAAGCCTATCCGGCGAAGTGATTTTTCAAGGGAGTGCGAACCCCAGCGGTAATAGTAGCCGAAAAAAGCGTCAGATTGCTTATCTCCCAACCCCGTATCGATGAGAATGAGCCGCTCTCCGTCTTCAATCAAAAGGCTCCTCGCGGCAATGTCAATCATGTTATTTGGGTCGGCCGGGTTCGTCCTTTTCCATAATGCCTTAGGCACCACTCCAAACATGGCTCCGCCATCTAATTTGAAATTTCCTGTTTCAACGGGATGCAAGGTCATAAAACGCAGATAAACAGATCAACGGGGAATGTAAAAAGGATTTCTTAATCAACCGCTCCTTCTAATGTTTTTTTAACATATCTGCCAGACCAATACAGGCTTACCGCCGGCAGTATCGAAGCAGTGAATCAGTAATACCGCAATATAGTATCTCAGGAATCAATGGTTTTGTGTTCCACAACCTTCACAGCATTCGCAAATCAGAGATTCTTTTAAGGAAGATTGCTACGGGACTTCAGCCGTAAAAAGAGAAGGGCATAGGATCAGGATTTCTCCGAATTTCACCCCCTTTTCAACGCCGATTATTTATATTCGCCGTTTACCTCTTACATCTATGCTCGAGCTGGCGGGAATCATTATTCTGGGAATTATTGCGCAATGGGTCGCCTGGCGGTTGAAGTTACCTGCCATACTCCCGTTAATCATCATCGGAATGCTGGTAGGTCCCATTTCCACACTGTTCACTGAAGATGGGAATAAGCTCATAAAGCCGATATACAGCAATGACAGCGGGCTTTTTCCCGGGGAAAACCTGTATTATTTTGTTTCCCTGGCCATAAGTATTATCCTTTTTGAAGGCGGACTAACGCTGAGGCGATCCGAAATATCAAACGTTGGCCCTGTAATTACCAAGCTCATCACACTAGGCTCGGCCATTACATTTTTTTTAGCAGGTGTTGCAGCTCATTTTATTTTTGACCTCAGCTGGCCTATTTCCTTTTTATTTTCTGCGATGATCATCGTCACAGGCCCAACTGTAATTGCCCCTATCCTAAGGAACATTCCACTAAAGAAAGACCTTTCTGCGGTTTTAAAATGGGAAGGCATCCTGATTGACCCGATTGGGGCTTTGGCAGCAGTACTTGTCTATGAGTTTATCAGTATTGAAGAGGGCCATGAGTATACCTGGCAAGGCCTGATCGAATTCGGTAAAATTCTTCTCTTTGGATTCACTTTTGGATTCGCTTTCGCCAATGCTCTTATCCTGTTAATCAAACGAAAACTGGTACCTCACTATTTGCTTAATGTCGTTGCACTCTCTGCCGTGCTTTCGGTGTTTGTGATATCTGATATCTTTGCACATGAATCGGGTCTGCTTGCAGTGGTAGTGATGGGGATGGTCATGGGAAATTCCAATGTTTCAAATTTGAAGGATCTCCTCTATTTTAAAGAAACACTCAGCGTCCTACTCATCTCTATCCTGTTCATCCTGCTTGCGGCTAACATCAACCTCCCTGACCTGGAACTTCTTTACAATTATAAAACGCTCCTGTTATTCGGTATTGTCGTCTTTTTGATCCGACCCCTGGGCGTCTTTTTAAGCGCGAAAGGTTCTGATCTAACGTTTAATGACAAGTTGTTTCTTAGCTGGGTGGGACCCAGAGGGATTGTGGCTGCCGGGATTGCTTCATTGCTGGGTTCAAAACTCATCGTCCGCGGTGAACCGGGAGCGGAATATATTACGCCTCTGGTATTTATGATCGTTCTCGGAACCGTTTTGCTCAACGCCGCTACAGCCCGTTTCATGGCCAAGCTTCTGGGGGTTTTCCTTGTCAAATCTGAAGGAATTTTAATTATAGGAGCTTCCAAGGTATCCCGACTCATTGCGGACTATCTGAAGAGGAATAACCGGCATGTCGTACTGATAGACAATAACCAGATCAATATAGAAAAGGCAAACCAAATCGGACTTGAAGCTTTTACAGCGAATATCTATGCTGACAATCTAACAGATAATATTGAATTGAATGATGTAGGCTACCTGATGGCGCTCACTGGCAACTCGGATATCAATAAATATGCTATCGATAAATTCAAAAGTCAGTTTGGCGAGAACGGGGCTTTCCGTCTGGTAGATTCAGAAGAGATGAACGATCCTGATATTACGCCAAAGGAGGGGCTTTTTTCTCATACTGATGACTATATTAAGGTAACCGAAGCCGCCCGGCGCCACCCAAACATACAGGAGATTCCCCTCCGGGACAGTGCCCATTATGATGCCCTGATTGAGATTACCAAAGCCGATAAAGATATCATCCCATTATTCCTGAAGACTCCCGAAGGCGACCTGAAGATCATTTCCTCTTTCAGCCAGGACTTTACCGATATCACTGAAGGATATCACCTCGCTTATTTAGGGAAACTGCTCGATGCGAGCGTCGGCACGGGGGAGAAGGCAAAAAAGGCAAAAGGGCAAAATAAAAATCCCTGAAGTATGTTCAGACGGACATGCGTTAACCAGAGCCGGCTTATGAGTATCTTCGCCCAACTAACCTGCCTCTCACATGCTCACCAATATACTTTCCCTTCCGATTACTGACCCGGTCCTTAAATTCCTGATCATCCTCCTGATCATCCTGATTGTTCCCATCATTTCGGACAAGTTGCGCATGCCGCAACTTCTGGGCCTTATAATTGCAGGAGTGCTAATCGGCCCCCATAGCCTCAACCTTCTAGCCAGAGACAGCAGCATTATTCTGTCCGGCACGGTTGGCCTTCTCTACATCATGTTTCTGTCAGGGTTGGAAATAGACATGAACGATTTCCGGTCTAATGTGGGAAAGAGTACCATTATGGGTCTTTATGGGTTCTTAATTCCGATGATACTGGGAACCATGACAGGTTATTACTTACTTGAATATTCCCTGCTTACTTCGGTCTTACTGGCGAGTATGTTCGCATCCCATACGCTGATTACCTATCCTATAGTAAGCAAGTTTGGAATAGTCCGGAATCTGGCGGTTACCATTTCGGTTGGCAGTTCCCTGATCACCAACGTGCTCTCCCTCCTCGTCCTCGCCGTGGTAGTAGGCATGGCAGGAGGAGAGGTGAATAAGGGATTCTGGATTTGGCTCAGCCTTTCCTTTATAGGATTTACCCTCATTATCGCACTGCTATTTCCTCCCATTGGCAGGTGGTTTTTTAAACGATACAACGACAGTGTTTCCCAGTACATCTTCGTGCTGGCCATGGTATTTGTAGGAGCCGTATTATCTCAGTTCGCCGGTATTGAACCCATCATTGGCGCCTTTATGGCAGGCCTGGCGCTGAACCGGCTGATTCCCGGTACTTCACCTCTTATGAACCGCATCAATTTTGTGGGCAGCGCCATCTTTATACCATTTTTCCTGATTGGTGTGGGGATGCTAATAGATTACCGGGCCTTCAGCAATATGGAAACCTTAAAGGTGGCAGCTATAATGACCGGGATTGCTACTCTTGCAAAATATTTGGCCGCGCTTCTGGCTCAAAAATCTTTTCGCTTTACCAGGGAGGAAGGGCTGCTGATCTTCGGACTTACGAATGCCCAGGCCGCAGCCACCTTGGCCGCAGTTTTGGTGGGATATAACATCATTGTCGGGGAAACCACAGAGGGAGATCCTATACGGCTGTTGGATGAAAATGTGCTCAACGGTACCATTATTATGATTCTCGTTACTTGTACCATAGCGTCCTTTGTCACTCAGAAAAATGCCAGGCGCATTGCCCTAAGGGAAACCTCCACCGAAGACATTCTGTTAGGGCAGGATGAAAAGATCCTGATGCCACTCAGCAATCCCAATACGATAGAAGACCTGGTGAACCTGAGCATGGTCCTAAAATCCAAATCCAATACAGAAGGGCTTTATGCCCTGAATATCATCCAGAATGATGGCACCCTACCTGATGCCGAAAAGAACGCCCAGAAAATTCTCAATACCGCCAAAAGCCTGGCCGCGGCAGCTGATATACAACTTACCACCACCATGAGGTATGATCTGGATCTGGTACACGGGGTGACCAATGTGATTCGGGAAGCTAAGATCACGGATCTGGTGTTGGGTCTGCATTTCAGAAAAGGGGGTGACGACAGCTTCCTTGGTCAGCTCACCAGCGGCATCTTATTCCGAAGTAATATTACAACCTTTATCTATAATCCCCGCCAACCTATCGCCACCGTGAGACGGCATTTGGTTCTGATTCCGGAGAACGCGGAATACGAAAGCGGATTTTCTTTCTGGCTGGCAAGAGTGTGGAACATAGCCCTGAATACCGGAGCGAAAATTGTTTTTTATGCAGACAAGCAATGTGTTCAACTGCTTAGGGACATACATCAGCGGCATCCGATTGATCTTGAGTTCCATGTATTTACAGACTGGCATAAAATTCCCGACATGCTCTCAGATGTGGGCACGGATGACAATCTGGTGCTTGTATTGAGCAGGGAACACCACTTGTCTTATAAGGAAGGCATGAAGGAACTGCCGCTGCTTCTCAACCGTAACTTTCAGGAACAGAATTTTCTATTGATTTACCCATCCCAGGCACAGATTTCAGAGGAAGGGGTAGTAGATCTGACCAATCCTTCCCTGTTGGAGACCATTGAACGGATTGACATAATTGGTAAAACTCTTGCAGGGATCTTCCGAAAAAGTAATTAGGATAGGGATTTAATCATTGAGCTTTAAGACGGCCATAAATGCTTGCTGTGGAATCTCGACGTTACCCACCTGCCGCATCCGTTTTTTTCCCTTTTTCTGTTTTTCGAGAAGTTTTCGTTTTCTGGAAATATCCCCACCATAACATTTGGCTGTCACATCCTTTCTAAGAGCCTTGATGGTTTCTCTCGAGATGATTTTAGCTCCGATGGCGGCCTGGATAGGGATGTCAAATTGCTGCCTGGGGATCAACTCCTTTAGTTTTTCACACATCCGTTTTCCTATGTTCTGCGCGTTGTCAAAATGGATGAGGGCGGAGAGCGCATCAACGGGCTGGGCATTCAGGAGGATATCGACACGAACCAGTTTTGACGGCCGCATTCCAATCGGGGTATAATCAAAGGACGCGTAGCCCTTGGAGATGGTCTTAAGTCTGTCATAAAAGTCGAATACGATTTCCGCCAGTGGCATATCAAAGGTAAGTTCCACCCGTTCCGTGGTAAGATACGTCTGGTTGGTGATGATCCCGCGCTTATCAATACATAGCGACATCACATTGCCTACAAAATCCGACTTCGTAATGATAGTGGCCTTTATATAAGGTTCCTCCACTCTGTCCACTCCTGAAGGGTCGGGCAGATCCGACGGGTTGTTCACAATAAAGGGAACATTCGGATCCTTTCGGGTATACGCATGATAACTTACGTTGGGCACTGTAGTGATCACCGTCATATCAAATTCCCGTTCGAGGCGTTCCTGGACGATCTCCATATGCAACATCCCAAGGAAGCCACAACGGAAGCCAAAACCTAAGGCCATACTACTTTCCGGGGTAAATACCAGAGACGCATCGTTTAGCTGTAGTTTTTCCATGGAGGATCTGAGTTCTTCAAACTCCTCTGTATCCACCGGATAGATCCCTGCAAATACCATAGGTTTAACATCCTCAAAGCCTGCAACTGGATTTTTAGTGGGATTTTCAGCGTCTGTTATGGTATCACCGACTTTTACCTCACGGGCATCCTTAATACCTGTGATCAGATAGCCCACGTCCCCGGCTTTGATACTCTGTCTTGGCACTTGTGCCAGTTTCAGGGTGCCCACCTCGTCGGCGTAATAATTTTTTCCAGTGGCAACAAATTTTATTTTCTGACCTTTTCGGATTTCACCGTTAATCACTTTGAAATAGGTTTCCACGCCTCTGAAGGGATTATATACCGAGTCGAAGACAAGGGCCTGCAGGGATTCATTCAGATTGCCTCGGGGTGGCGGGATACGCTCAATGATGGCAGTGAGGATGGCCCCTATACCAAGACCTGTTTTCGCACTTGCAGGGATCACATCTTCCGGCTTGCAACCGAGGAGATCCACAATATCATCCGTAACTTCTTCAGGACTCGCACTGGGTAAGTCCACCTTGTTTAATACCGGGATGATTTCCAGATCGTTCTCCAGGGCGAGGTATAGATTGGATATGGTCTGAGCCTGAATGCTTTGGGCGGCATCCACAACCAGCAAGGCCCCTTCACAGGCCGCAATGGAACGAGACACTTCATAGGAAAAATCAACGTGGCCCGGGGTATCTATCAGATTGAGAATATAAGGCTGTCCTTCATGGGTATACTCCATCTGGATGGCATGGCTCTTTATGGTAATTCCGCGCTCCCTTTCCAGGTCCATACTGTCCAGCAATTGTTCCTTTTTTTCCCGTTCGGTGACGGAACCGGTGAAATCGAGGAGACGGTCGGCCAGGGTGCTCTTCCCATGGTCAATGTGGGCAATGATACAGAAATTTCGGATGTACTTCATATTCCTTCCCCGGAAGTGTTAAAATAGGCCGCAAAGATACTTAAAATCCCGCCCTAAACCGCTACGACTCATTCTGATTTAATATGTCTGCCTGATCCTGGGTTAGGTTAGACAGCAATTTCAACCTGTAAGGGCAGGGGATGTCAGGGATCAGGTAGGTGTCTTGATAAGCAAAGGTATATGCTGTAGTAGAGTCGAACCGGAATTTTGATTAGTTTTGTAGCCCGGTAAAAAGAATTCCGCAGTGGTATATATAGACAAGATCGCACTACCCGATTTTCCCTTGCTTCTTGCGCCTATGGAAGATGTCAGTGACCCGCCTTTCCGCGCCCTTTGCAAGGAGCAGGGAGCCGATGTGGTATATACAGAATTCATTTCTTCCGAAGGTCTGATCCGTGACGCGGCCAAGAGTGTCATGAAGCTAGATATCTATGAAAAGGAGCGGCCGGTAGGCATACAGATCTTCGGGGCCGACCTGGATGCGATGCTTCGTTCCGTAGAAATTGTGGAGGCCTCCAACCCTGATATTATCGATATCAACTTTGGGTGTCCGGTTAAAAAGGTGGTTTGTAAGGGTGCCGGGGCGGGCATCCTCAAGGATATTGACCTGATGGTATCACTTACAAAAGCGATGGTGGAACACACGCGACTCCCCGTGACGGTTAAAACAAGGCTGGGCTGGGATCAGGATTCCATTAAGATCGTGGAGGTTGCGGAACGGTTACAGGACGTAGGCTGTAAAGCCATAGCCATACACGGGAGGACAAGGGTACAGATGTATAAGGGAGAGGCCGACTGGAAGCCGATTGCGGAGGTCAGGAACAACCAGAGAATGCATATTCCCGTTTTCGGGAACGGGGATATTGACAGCCCTCAGGCAGCCGAAAGAATGCGCGATAGGTATGGGCTTGATGGCGCCATGATAGGACGGGCGAGCATTGGTTATCCCTGGTTTTTCAGGGAGGTAAAGGCATATCTCCGCAGCGGCACTATTCCGGATCCACCGACCATGGAGGAACGCGTGATGGCAGCTCGAAGGCATTTACAAATGGCAATTGACTGGAAAGGCGAACGATTAGGAGTCGTAGAGACCCGAAGGCACTATACCAACTACTTTAAGGGAATCCCGGATTTTAAACCGTATCGGATGAAAATGGTCACCAGTGATGATTCTCCGGATGTTTTCGAGGCCTTTGATGAAATATTGGAAAAGTTTGCCGACCATCAGTTCGCGTAGGCGAGTAACTTCTTTGTTACCCTGCTGCTCGCAATCTTTGAAGCGATAATTCCCAGAACCACGATAGTGGCCAGCACAATAACCACATTAAGGAGCCTGTATTCTACCGGATAGGCCAGGGAAGGGGTAATGCGTAACCACCCGAATGCCAGCTGTGACCAGATAAGCACAGATCCCAGCAGGACGCCAAGCAATCCGCCAAGACTGGTAACCATTATCCCCTGAACAAAATAAATCCTGCGGATTTCTTGCAGGGTGGTGCCGAGGCTGAAAAGTGTTCTGGAATTTTGTTGTTTGTCAAGGATCATCATGATAATTGCCCCCACCACATTAAATAATGCAATAATTAACACAAGGGTAAAGATGAGGTAGGTGGCCATATTTTCCGTATTCAGCATACGATATAGGGTATTGTTCAGCTCCTGCCGGCTTTTGATGATCACCTTGTCCCCCAGCACGGTTGCGATTTTTTGGCGCATTTGTATCTGGTCCGAACCGGGAATGAGTCTGAAATTGATGCCAGAAATATCTGTGCTGTCCCGTCCTAAAAACTCACGTACCATGGGCAATTCGGCAAAAACATATTTTTTGTCCAGGTTTTCCTCGATCGAATAAACGCCGGAAAGGACGACCGCCATTTCATTGTAGGAATCCTTCAGTGCCTGTTGCGAGATAGGACCTGATCCCGGCCTGGGAACAAGCATCAGGAGCGGGCTGCGATAATTCGCAACACTGAGGCCCAACAAATTGGTTATCCCTATCCCAACCACTACCTGTTGTGCGCCGAGATACCAGTTGCCCATATAGAGCGTGCTGTCTATGCCGGTGGTGGCGTTGTATTGCGTATCTACCCCCTTGATATAGGCATCCGGATATCCTTTTTGGCGATGGGTGAGGTAGACCCGTTCTTCCAGTTCCTTTGAGAAGGCAGCTATCCCGTCAATGGCTGACAGTTGTGCTGATTGCTCCGAATTCAGTTGAAAGATCTTCCCGGTGGCAGGAACGGCTTTGAGGTCGGGATCAAAAGTATTACTGAAAGACAGGCTGAAGGTCTTCAGGCCCGCAAATCCGGACAGGACAATGAATAGTGCTCCTGAACCGATGACGATGACCAGGAAGGTAATAAAATTAATGATGTTAACGGCGTTCTGACTGCTTTTGGAACGGAGGTACCTTTTCGCTATGTAGAACGGAAAGTTCAATTCTAGGATTTTTTCCTTCTCTCAAGAAGGTCCCGGTTTTCAATCGGGTTCTCGGTGCCTTCAAGGGATTTTTCGATCTTTTCGATATAGTCCAGGGAATCGTCCACAAAAAAGGAAAGTTCCGGCATTCGTCTGAGTTGGTGCCTTGTTCTGCGGGCCAGCTCATGTTTGATGACAGGCTGCTGGGATGTGGCCCTTTCCATGATTTCCGACGCGTGTTTGGCAGGAAAGATACTTAGATAGACTTTGGCGATGGAAAGGTCGGTAGTCACGGAAACTTTGGAAACAGAAACAAGCACCCCCTGCAATCCTCCGTCTGTAATAGAGCGTTGCAGAACATCGGCAAGGTCTTTCTGAAGGACCCCTGCAATCTTTTTCTGTCGTTGTGTTTCCATCCCGCAAAAGTACGCACAAAATGCGTATTTTAGGGGGATATCTCACAGGAATGCAGCGGATAGAGCACATAGGCATTGCGGTAAAAAACCTGGATGTTTCGAACCAGTTATTTAAAAAACTGCTGGGCAGCCCCCATTATAAGATAGAAGAGGTCGCTTCGGAAGGGGTAAGAACCTCATTTTTCAGAGCAGGAGACCATAAAATAGAGTTGTTGGAAGCTTTGGATGAGACCAGTCCGGTTGCCCGGTTTGTGGCGCGCAGGGGAGAGGGCGTACACCATATCGCTTTTGAGGTAGGAGATTTGGCAGCGGAGGTAAAACGGTTGCAGAAGGAAGGTTTTACGGTCCTTAATGAAGAACCAAAAAGGGGGGCGGACAATATGTGGGTTGTTTTTTTGCATCCCAAAAGCACCAATGGGGTGCTGGTCGAACTATGCCAGGAGATGAAAGGTGAATAGGCATTTGGGCCGCTTGTAGTGTTTAAAAATAAGTGGTAATATTGCGGCTTCATTTTGACATCACCGGCGGGCAGCTGCCGTTTAAAATTAAAAGAGAATAGAATTTGGTCCTATAGCTCAGTTGGTTAGAGCACCTGACTCATAATCAGGTGGTCCCTGGTTCGAGCCCAGGTGGGACCACAGCAACAAAGACGGGGCTTCCGATAGATCGGAAGCTTTTCTTTTTTAGGGCGGGTACAACATAGATACAACATTTTCATATTTTTTCTTCACGTATTTTATTTTGAATACATTAAATTCCTTTTTGTTTATTTCAACAGGGAACATCGTCCAATAAAAGGAGAATTAACGAAACTATTAAAAAGAACAGATAATAGAACTAGCAATGTTAGCTCCAGGGCCTATTCGAAAAATAACGCCTTAAATATCCGTTGTTAGCGAAAGCTGGAAGAGAAACTGGGAGTAACTCTCTAAGTTCTTCCTGTTAACCCCGCCGATGGGTCTCATGATTTATACCACTGATGAGGTGGTGAGCTTCCACCATCAGGTGTGCAAGGCGACCAAGACCAAAGGAGCTTTTACAACCCATATGGCCCTTGTCAAACTGGTGTACCTGGTCACTAGAAACATCGAGAAGGAGTGGACCTCGCCTCTTCAAAACTGAAGTCTGGTCGAAAAGCTATTTTATATTAAATTTGGGAACAGGAGACCCCTTGAATTAAATCCCAATCCCTCAGGGGCCATGCCTGGAGAAATTGAAAGATCGGACACAGTTTAATTTACTGACTCCTACATGGTTTCTCACGTTTTATATTTCCGCATTGAAGTTTATGATGATTTAACCATATTCTGGTTTTTAAAGATCAATTTGTTTAATTTAGGATTGTAAGAAAAACGGGATAGTCTTCAAAAACAGGTAAGCCTTCAAAAAAGCCACGGTTGTTTTAAGGGCCACAACCTATTCTCTTAATCGCCCAATAAATCGCTGTTTTATAAAACTGCCTGAGGGTCAAGAATTCTACTAAAGATAGATTAACACACTAAATCCAGAGAATCAAATTCACGCACATCAATTTTTGTCTTATCAATGTACCTTAACATAGCCGGACTAATATCAAAGAGCGTTTTCCACTTGGAACCATATCAGAAAAGATATACTATAGATTGGCTCAACGCAGGGATCGCTGATTTCCATACATAGCCCGACAGGTTCAATACGACGGATGCGAACGGGAAAGACCTAAATTACTGGGGAATTTATGGTAATCGCACTGAAAAAGTTCAATAAGAAAAAGATTAAATACTAGTATTATGTAAGCTTTTTTTTTACATTTAAGTATCATATCCCTCTTGTAAAGTCTAACTCTTTTGATCCTTACGGAAGATTTTCACTTTCGATGTCCTCCCCCTTTTCGATAATTTACTGAAGATACTGGATTATCTATTCTGAAGATTCTGGTTTATCTATTCTTAACCTTAAAAACACAAATCATGTTGAAACGTGCTAAATTTTTGTTTC
>JBGTMS010000101.1:0-6942 GCA_041743425.1 Zeaxanthinibacter sp.
CGGATTAAATGAACAGATGGGGATCTTGACACGGGATCCTGAATACTAACCTTTTTATTCATTCTTTACGACATTTCTATATTGAAAGATTTATTGCCGGAACCGACAATTTTCCTTCCCCAGCCCTAAAGAGAGGGAATATTGCCCTTGGCCGGATAAAGCAGAAAAAACAACACCCTTTAGGGTCGGGGAATTGTTTTTTCGGATTTAATGAGCAGATGGTGATCTTGACGCGAGATACCGAATACTAACTTTATTATTTATTCTTTACGCCACTTCTATATTGAAATATTTAATCCCCGGAACCTACAATTTTCCTTCCCCGGCCCTAAAGGGAGGGAAAATTGCCCTTGGCCGGATAAAGGCAGAAAAACAACACCCTTTAGAATCGGGGAATTGTTTTTTCTGCCTACCCTGACACGGTCCATATACAAGAGCTCATAGCTTTCGGGTCAAAAATCTATGTATTGCGACTTGGGCTTGACAGACCTTTGGGGTATCTTTATGACACATATTAATATTATTAAAACACAAAATCATGAGTAGGAACACAAATTCTAATATTTTCCTGGGACTGGTGACTGGTGCCGCTTTAGGAACCATCGCTGCCCTTTTATATGCACCTCAAAAGGGATCAGATACCCGGCGTAAAATCATTGATACTGCCCAGACTGCTTTGGATGCAGTGGCCGATGCTGCCGGAGAATTGAAAGGTAGGGCCAAACAGGCCTATGTTGATGGGGCCGCGACGGTCGAAGAGCGAATGACAGCCTTGATTGATAATGCCCACACCAAAGCAGAAGATCTCGTGCCGATGTTGGAGGCAAAACTGGCCGAACTAAAAAATAAAACCAAACAGAAAGTAAGTAATATACAATCAAAAGTGTCCTAAAGCTCATGAAATCCGGGCAAGACTGGACATTTGAGGGCTTTCACCCAAAGCTGGATGCCCTGGCTCCTCGTATGACGGAAAAGGCCGTTTCAATTGCACAGGATCTCATGGAGAAGGAAGGCTTATCGGAAGAAGATGCGCTAAATGAAGGAATCAAGAGAGCAGGGGAGTGGTTCTGTGATCTGGAAGCCTGACGTTATCTTATGTCTGATACATCGTCATGCCTTCTTACAGGCTCAAGGGATGACGCAAAATATTAAGTGATTCAGAAAACTGAGGGCTGTTGGTATAGACTGACAGTCCTTAAAACCGATGTCCTCATCCTATGTCGATGTAAGGCTATCAATTGAGATGTGAAGTTGGCGTCTAATTTGAATGCGCTATAAGCCTGGATTTTATTCTAACTTAAATTTCTTGATCCATAATTGCATGAATGGAAACCGCCTCGCAGTAATCGGCTCGGGCCCTACCGCTATTTACCTCTTAAAGCATATCGGGGATCATGCCGAAATATTACAAAAACACATTTCAGAGATCACCATTTTTGAACGGCGAAGCCATCTTGGAATGGGCATGCCCTATAGTCCTGAAACTACGGATATATTTAATCTTGCCAATATCTCTTCGGAGGAGATTCCCGAACTCCCGGAAAGTTTCGGGGATTGGTTGCGTCGGCAGGAAGACGCCGTTCTTTCTGAACTCAATGTGAAGGAACTTCCTATAGATGATACTGAGGTATACAGTCGCATAGCCCTGGGGGCGTATCTTCATGAACAGTATCAGTATCTGACTCAAAGACTGGAGAATAAGGGAATCGCTATTTGTGAAAAGCAGGGTTATGAAGTCAGTGATGTTGAGGTAGATGATGAAGAGGGCGGGGTAGTACTAAAAATGGCCAATGGGGAATCTCAAAATTTCTCAAGGGTGGTTATTGCTACCGGCCACGCATGGGGCGAGGCCGACAGGCCGGAATCGGGCTTCTACGGGAGTCCCTGGCCGATTCATAAGTTGCTGCCGAAAAAGGGAACACATTATAATTTTACGATTGGAACCTTGGGTGCTTCGCTAAGTGCTTTTGATGTGGTCACCTCCCTGGCCCACCGACATGGGAAATTCGTTCGTGACGGCGATGGTTTAACATTTAAACAGCACCCGGATGCCAGCGACTTCCGGATGGTGATGCATTCGGCCGAAGGTTGGCTTCCCCACCTTCAGTACGAGCAGGAAGAACCGATACGGGAGATCTACCGTCACACGACACGTGAGGAAATGCTTGCTATGAGGGACCCCAAAGGTTTTTTAAGGATAGCCGATTTTTATGACAAGGTATGCCGCCCTGCCTTGAAAAAGGCCTTTACAGTGGACAACCTGCCTTTAATGGTAGAAAAACTGGAGAGATCCGACTTTAGTTTCAGCGATTTTGTGAGCACGATGACGAGCGACCATGAATATTCTGACTCCTTCAAAGGGATGAAAAAGGAAATGGTGGCGGCCCGTGATTCTGTTGAGAATGACAAGCCCATCCATTGGAAGGAAACTTTGGATGACCTGATGTATTGCCTGAATTTCCATGCGGAATTATTGCCTGCAGAGGACCATTTGTTTTTTCAGAAGGAGGTCATGGCCTTTCTAATGAATGTCATCGCAGCCCTGCCCTTATCCTCAGCCAATATTCTTCTGGCATTGTATGACGCCGGCTGTCTGGACCTGATTACGGGAAAGGTCAGGGTATTGGAGAATGCCGAAAACACAGGAATTACCCTGATAGAAGTTGAAGATGAGGATGGGACCACTAAAAGAATTCAATACCAGATTTTCATCAACTGCGCCGGACAGAAAAGTATAGATCTGGAGGCGTATCCCTTTAATTCTTTGGTAAGGTCGGGTCATGTTAAAGAGGCGAGGGCGCAATTTTCAGAAGCACAGCGTAAAGGAGAAGTACCTGAAACCATAGACAGGGAAATGCTGATTAAAGAAGAAGATGGTCTGTTCATGTGTACCGGCGGTATTGATGTGGATGCGGCCTACAGGGTGATCGGAAAGGACGGCGAACCCAACGACCGTATTTTTGATATTACCTTTACACACACCTCAGGGATCAGGCCCTATTCTTACGGCCTGCAGGCCTGCAATGCCACAAGTAAAATCCTGGTGGAGGCGTGGGTGAAAGCTTGTGCCGAAAATGAAGTAATAAAGGCGGATATCAGAAATATTACCGAAGTTTATGATGAAAATGATCTTTAGGTCCAATGGCCATCCGAGTCACCCACCTTTTTGAATATCCCCTTAAATCCTCGAGAGGCAATTTGCTAAGCGAGGGAGACTTATTATTCACTGGCTTCAAAAATGACCGTCGGGTCGCTGTGACCAATGAGAATAACAAAATAATTACGGCCAGGGAATTTCCGGATTTGGTGAAAATACATTCGGAAATAAATGCTGATCTACTTATACTTAAAGCACCAAACATTACAGAACTTAGAGTTAAGCTCAACGAGGATGGGCCCGGTCTGGAAGCCACCTTGTTTGGCTTGAAAGTTCAGGGAGTTGTATTAAATAATGAAGCGACACAATGGATCTCGGAAGTACTCAAAGGCAATTTCAGACTTCTCTATAGGGGCACTTCAGCGGATCTTGCTTCAGAAGATAAAAATGGCACGGCGGTCAAAGGAATGGGTTATCCCGATTCCGGTCCAATACATTTGATCAACCAGAAGACGCTGGACGCTCTTAATTTCAGGTTACAAAAAAAGGTAGATATTGAGAATTTCAGACCGAACATTGTTGTAGATGGAGCAGCTGCCTTTGAAGAAGATCACTGGTCGGAAATCAGCATCAATGGCTGCAACTTACGGACCCGGGATCGCACGGAGCGATGTGTCGTGACCACCATAGATCCGAAGACCGCTGTCAGAGACGCTGAGGTGGAACCGCTTTCAACCCTGAGTAAATTACGCCGTGCAGAACGGCTACCGGTTTCTTTTGGTATTGATATGGGAGTTCTCTCCGAGGGAAGAATTCAGGGAGGGGATGAGGTTGTCATTAAATAAGTCGTTCATTTTTTTTACGACTAATCTCATTTTCAATGCAACCCGCAAGTTTTACTATTACCTAGATTAAATGATCAATTTATCTTTGTTCATTTTCTTTGCTCTGCCTTCCTCTTGGCCCGTAAGATCCAGTCTGGGCAAGACTACTTTCAGATTATTAAACACCCTAGTAAGTTGGATTTTAGTGATATAGTATTGAGAAAGAATTTGAAGGATTTCCAGAAATAGCAGTGACGCAAGCGAAAGTGCGTTTCGCGCAAGCGAAAAAGAGCATGGAGCGCTAGCGGCACTGCAATTTTGACTCCTGTGGAGTCAAAAATTTCCTTTAATCCTTCTTGATTTCCTACCTACTCTGCCCAATGGCAGATTCGGCAGGCAAGGTTTGGTTCGTTTTGCATCAGGGCAAAATGAACAATAATACCATATCGTTATACAAGTAATAAGCGTCAATTAAAATTCCGTAAATTAAGGGTTTCCCAATCGGAGGTTTTCGAGTATTTAATTACTTAATAATTGGAATTGGTGTTTATAGGAAATACATGATAAATTCTAATTATTCTACCCACGTTATACCGAATTGAAAAATTGGTCAAAATTAAATAAAGCAAAAACTCCTCCCTTTTTTTAAAGGGAGGTGGCTTCGCGATAGCGAAGACGGAGGGATTTTTCCCAACCAAAGTTTAATCCTCACGCTATAAACCTCTGTGTTCCTCGTACCTCTTTAAAACATTTCCCCCTAAACTTCTGCTTTACATACCTGTAGTCCCCATCCCTTCAGCTCCTTACAAATAAAATTGAAAGAAAAATTGGATAATGTCATTAGGAAAACTCCAACTGCACCATTTTGACTACCAGATGTACAATTTCTGAATCGTCACGTGGTACTTCATAGTACTTTAGACTCAGATAATCAGTTTTTTACCATTTGTAAGAATATAAACAACCTTAATAATACAGAGATGAAGACAAAGATGTTACATGTGATCACGGCGCTCCTCTTCTTAGGAATGGTGCAGAGCTGTTGTACTCCCAGCGCTACCATAGGGAGCGTGAACAATACGCTGAGACCGCAGGAGACTGACAACTGGTGTTGGGCGGCGGTAACGCAGATGATGGCCGAGAATGAAGGCATCAGCATTTCACAGTGTGATCTTGCCAACCACCGGTTCAGCAAGACCAACTGCTGTAATTTCCAAAACGAGGGACAAAGTTGTCCCAAGACCAACGACTGTAATGAGCCGGGATGGCTGGAACTGGATTTTGCTGGTGTGAACTTCAGCGAAAGCGCCACCGCCCAAACCTATGCCAAGATCAAGAGTAACATTTACTGTGGGAAGAATGTGATGGGCTATGCCTACGGTACTTCAGGGGTAGTGGGACATGTCGTGGCAGTACGAGGGTATGTGACTGTAGGAAATACGAATTATGTGGTTCTGAATGATCCCTGGGCACCCTGCCATGGGTCTGAGCGCCTGCTGACTTACGAAGAATATGCGGATCCGTCAGGTACGGCCACCCATTGGAATACCTGGTATGATACCAGTAAAAAATAACGTAACTTTAAAGTAACAATCATGAAAAAGTATCTGATATATTTGGGGATTTGCGCACTGTATTTCACAGTAGTACAGGGGAATGCCCAGGACAGGAATTTACAGCAGGTCATTGAGAAAGGTAAGTCCGATCTTTTAGAAGTCCTGGCTCAAACCGGGGATCAATTCAATTTTGATATCGATGCCGAAGCGGTACGCGGCTCCAGGCCGGCAATGCCCATCTCCTACCGGGAAATGGATTTTGAACAACTCCTGAATGCTGAAGGCAGGATAGAAGCAACCCTGAAGCCGGAAAGCAAAAAGGTCGTTCCGCTGGTGACCAACAACCAGGTGGTCACTACCCTGAGCGTGACTGCCAAGGACCAGGGGGCCTATGAGATCTCAGAGCTGATCAACCACCAGTACCAGGACGAGCTGAATATGCTGCCCGAAGAGATTCGGCAGGGAGATTTCAGAGAACTTACCATCATCTATGTGCCCAACCTAAATACTATAGTCTATACTGCGGGCGATAGAAGTTATACGACCTATAAGGGCAGCAGCGTCCGCGAAGGCATTGAAACAACTGCCCTGCTTGAAGTCCTTAAAACTGATGCCGTCGCCTTTCAGGAAAAGTATGGCGAACTGCTCAAACAAGGTAAGTTGGTGAATTAAATAATTTTTTTCTAAAAGATAGCATCCTCCGGAGTGCAAACTTTGGGGGATTTTTTTCGTCCGGCTGTCCCTGAAACGGGAGAAACCCTGAAGTAGCTGACTCCCTATAAGATAAAAAAGCACATCTGTCTCAGCGATACGGACTCAACCAGTTTACGGATTCCCGCCTCGATCCATACGCCGGTTTTTGTTACCTTCCCTGCAATTATTTTGCAGTAAATAATGGGGAAGCGAACTCTAGGAACCTTACTTTTCAGTTGCATGCTCTTATTTTCGTGGAGCCCGGTTTCCTTGGTGGACGTCTATATCTGTAAGGGGCCGCAGAGCAAAAAATACCATTTTACGAAATCCTGCCAAGGCCTGAGTAGGTGCTCAACAGATATTTATACAGTTAGTTTAGAAGAGGCGAGAGAATTGGGTAGGACGCTTTGTGGATTTGAGGATTAGTTGGCATTTATTCTCTCCCGGTAAGAATGTTACGACTCCCATAAATTCCCTAAAGTATCCCTAAAAGTCAGTACATCATTGGTGAATTCATTTGGCGAAAAAGTAATTCATTTTAATAAGGACCTCCGGTTAGACACCGCTTTACCGGACGGCATAAAGGCCATGCACCCCTTTGCCGAAAATCCGGAAGTACTTTCTATCGCAGGTAGCTTTTATCACAAGTTTTATAATGACTTAAATCCCAGAAAACTCATCCTGGGAATCAATCCCGGGCGGTTGGGAGCAGGTGCCACCGGCATTCCGTTTACGGATACGAAAAGATTATCAGACATTTGCGGGATTGTAA
>JBGTMS010000102.1:0-15259 GCA_041743425.1 Zeaxanthinibacter sp.
CAGGAGCCTTAACTGCTGCGATTTTTAGGGATCCTCTTAATTTATTGACCACAAGTGTTGCCAAAGCTTCACCATCCACATCTTCTGAAATAATAAGCAACGGCTTGCCGGATTGGGCAACGGGCTCGAGTACAGGGAGCAGATCCTTCATCGTCGAAATTTTCTTATCGTATAAAAGGATGTATGGATTTTCTAGGTTGGCCGTCATTTTCTCTGAGTCGGTCACAAAATAAGGGGAAAGATATCCGCGGTCAAATTGCATTCCTTCAACCACGTCAACATACGTCTCCGTACCTTTGGCTTCTTCCACTGTGATAACACCTTCCTTACCAACTTTACCGAATGCCTGTGCAATCAGTTCCCCGATTGTTTCATCGTTATTAGAAGAAATGGATGCTACCTGCTTGATCTTTTCTGAGGAATCCCCCACTTTTTTAGACTGCTTCGCAAGGTCGAGGACAATGGCCTGTACCGCTTTGTCAATTCCTCTTTTCAGATCCATAGGATTGGCTCCGGCGGCAACATTCTTCAGGCCTTCCTTTACAATGGCCTGTGCAAGAACCGTGGCTGTTGTGGTCCCGTCTCCTGCCTGATCATTTGTTTTGGAGGCAACTTCTTTTACCATTTGAGCTCCCATATTTTCCAAAGGGTCAGCCAATTCAATTTCCTTGGCTACCGTTACTCCATCCTTGGTTACAATAGGTGCTCCGAACGACTTGCTGATAATTACATTTCTACCCTTAGGTCCCAATGTGACTTTTACTGCATTGGCCAGTGCATCAACTCCTCTGCGAAGTCCGTCTCGTGCGTCAATGTCAAACTTTATATCTTTTGCCATATTTCTATTTTTATATTTTAACTATTACCTATCCTTCAATTAATAATAACTCTTATTCCTATGGAATCACCTGGAATAGGATACGAATCCCGTTGCTGCCGGGATCGAAATCCGATAAGATCAGATGATGGCCAGAATGTCGCTCTCCCTCATCATCAGATAATCCGTACCGCTGAATTTTAATTCGGTTCCTGAATACTTACCATAAAGCACTGTATCGCCGACCTTAACAGTTACCTTATCATCCTTGGTACCAGGTCCGACGGCAACTACTTTGCCTTTTTGAGGTTTCTCTTTTGCGGTGTCTGGTATATAGATACCGGATGCTGTTTTAGTCTCCGCTGCCATAGGTTCAATAAGAACCCTGTCCGCCAGTGGTTTGATGTTTACTTTTGCCATATTGTTATTATTTTAGTTTTAAAAATTCAAGTTTCTTTTAAGCAGAAAGTATGCCAATACACAAAAACTGACATTTTGTATAATTAAAAATGCCAGCTTGTCATTCATGCCGGCACTTTTCGTAGGGACACTTCCTTCCTATTGCACAGAATCTGCCTGAGGGTTGTTGCTATCGGTTGAAGGGACTTCTTCCGGAACTTCTTCAGGGAGGGTCTCAGGAACCGTGGTTTCCACTCCGTCTCCTTCGAGCAGCTTGGAATCCTCAGATCCGAAATTTCCCTTCAAGGCAACATTGGATAGTAATATTAAAACAATTAAAAATGTAGCCAGAGTCCAGGTACTTTTATCCAAAAAGTCACCGGTTTTTTTAACGCCACCTACCACTTGAGTTCCACCTCCGCCAAAAGATGAGGACAGCCCTCCTCCCTTGGGATTTTGAACCATTACTACAAGTATAAGGAGCAGGCAAACAGCGATAATCAGGATGAGGAATATGGTAAAAAGACTCATTTATTGCGTATTTTCTTGCTGCAGTTTCTCCACTGCCTTAATTCGGTCCGCAAAGAAACTACTTTTTTCCGGATATTTCAAACTTAAAATCCGGTATGCCTGAATTGCTTTTTTATACTTTTTTTGCTCCAGGTAAACCTTGGCAAGTGTTTCCGTCATCAGTTCATTCCCAACCAGTCTGGTATCGTCCCTTATGGGGGCGGGGGCATTTCGGTTTTCATCTGCGACCATTTTGGGATTGGTTGCGATGAAACGGTCGATAAGCTCGAATTTCTTATGCCTGGCTTCTTCTTCATCTATAGAAGTACGCATCTCTTTTGAGGGTTTCGGAGACGGATTTGAGCCACTGTTTTTTTTATTCCCTTTCTTGAGGCTGGTCAGTTGCAACCATTCCCCAAAAGAATATTTTTCCTTTTTTGTAAACTGCAACGGCTTTCCAAGTTCGAGTTCGGTCTCAGCTATTTTTTTTTTAGCCTGGGCGATATCGATATCTACTTTGGGATCTTTGGACGAGAAAAGGGACGGGTCCAGAATAGCATCCGCATCCCGAACTGACCGGGGGAGTGGTTCATCTTCCGATCCTACTATCAGTGTACTTTCCTCTTTCGCCTCGGCGACAACTTCCTCGGATATGATTTCAGTATCTTTAAGTGGTGTCTTTCCGGAAATGGTATCGGCAATAGCATTCTGAAGGAAATCGCCGGAGGTGATAAAATCAAAGAGGATATCCCGATCCGCTGTGTAAGCCGCAGTTACCTTAAGGGCGTTATTGTATTTAAAACTGTTCAGATTGTGAAGCCCTTTCAGATGTAAGGCCCTTGCCGCCTGAAAATAGGGATAGTCTCCGAGAATCTCCTCCAACTGCCTCGTCTGGGTTGGTTCCAGAACTTTGGATGGATGCTGCAACAGATATGTGAAATCCGAAATATTCATAGACGTTACCAATCGGCCAGCGACCTGTTAAAGATATCCTGATTGATTCGTTCAAAAATGAGCTGATGCGCCTCATCCCTGACCGAAGCAAGTTGTGATTCAGCCGGATAGTCATAAAAAAAGGAAAAGCGTTCCTCAAATTCTGCATCCTCCTTTGTTCGGTTGAAAAAACGCACATTAATTCCAATGGTCAGCCGGTTCTGTGCTGCCCGCTGCTCTGCGGTTGCAGTCATGGGGGAAACGCGGTATTCCACAATCTCTCCTTCATAGAGAAGGTCTCCATTGGTGGTGACCAGATCCAGGCTCGTCTGGTTCAGGATAAGATCCTGAAGCGCCAGGGTAAAATCCCTGTCCAATCCGGGGTCAAAAGTAGATCCCGGGCTCTGAGAGGCATAATTCTGAAAATAACTTACCTGAAATGTGGTAGCCGTGCCCACATCGCCTCCGGTAAAATTATAGACCCCGCACCCCGTTTGTGCCAGGGTTAGTAAAATCAGACAAATGGCACTGTATCGTTTTTTCAAAGTATACCCCTGAATCTATAATCAAATTGATGAAACGCAGATAGTAAAGATAACAGAATATGGTAAAATGCCAAACCGTACCAGGTAATGACCGTAAATCTCATATCTCCCTTTTCCCATATATTTTGCCGGGACAAAGTTCTGACACTTCAGCAATCCTTTAAAGATCATACTGTTTGATCTTTCTGTACAAAGTCCGTTCGGAAATTCCCAGTTCGGCCGCCGCAGCTTTGCGCTTTCCTCTGTTCCGACCGAGTGATTTTTTGATCAGTTCTATTTCTTTTTCCTGCAGGGATAGGGTTTCCTCTTCCTGTATTTCTTCGGCATAATGGTATTTATCCTCTGATATTACAGATGCCGGATTATCCTTCCTCGATGCAGTCAGGGGAAGCGCTTCCAGCGGAAAAGCGGCTTCTTCAGTGTCCTCTTCCTCTCCGTTGCTGCCGTAAATTTTCCGGATGAGATGTTCATGCTCCTCCTGAACTTTTTCGCTGTCGTTAGATTTCAGCAACTCCAGCGTAAGTTTCTTAAGGTCATTCAGATCCCCTTTCATATCAAAAAGCACCTTGTATAATATCTCTCTTTCGTTGCTGAAGTCACCCCCCTTGCGTTCTTTTTCAATGACTGCAGGCAGATTGGAGTCTGCGCTCAACGGCAGATAACTGTTGAGCGTTTCCGGGCTGATATTCCGTCCTTCCTCCAGCACAGATATCTGTTCTGCCACATTTCTCAGCTGCCTGATGTTTCCAGGCCATCGGTATTTTAGAAGCAATTGGGTCGCACTATCCTCCAGCCGGATGGTCGGCATTTTGTATTTCTGACCGAAATCCGAAGCAAATTTGCGAAAGAGCAAGTGTATGTCCTCTCTTCTTTCCCGCAGCGGTGGCAGGTGTATCTCAACGGTGCTCAAACGGTAATAGAGATCTTCTCGAAATTTGCCTTTTTGAATGGCATCCGCCATCTTGAGGTTGGTGGCGGCGACGATGCGCACATTTGTTTTTTGTACCTGTGAAGAGCCTACTTTAAGAAATTCCCCGTTCTCCAAAACCCTTAATAAACGAACCTGGGTGGTCAGTGGCAGTTCCCCGACTTCGTCCAGAAAAATGGTACCCCCATCCGCAACCTCAAAATAGCCGTTCCTCGTCTGCGTTGCACCGGTGAAGGATCCTTTTTCATGGCCGAACAATTCACTGTCTATAGTACCTTCAGGAATAGCTCCGCAGTTTACGGCAATATATTTCGCATGTTTTCTGTGTGAGAGGGCGTGAATGATCTTTGGAACTGATTCCTTTCCAACGCCGCTTTCCCCGGTAACAAGTACGGAAATATCCGTGGCGGCTACCTGCACCGCTTTTTCGAGGGCGCGGTTGAGTTTCGGGTCATTCCCAATGATCTCAAAACGTTGCTTTATGACATATACATTATCCATGGATATTATTGTTTGGAATGACCTACCGCTTTTCCTAGCAGGGTAGCCGAAGTGCAGTCCATGATACGAACGTCAACAAAATCGCCTTTGCGATATTCCTCTTTAGGGAAGACGACCACGGTATTCTGGGAATTACGCCCCATCCATTCGGTCGCAGATTTTTTTGAAGTCCCTTCGATCAGGACTTCTTCCACCTGACCGAGGTGCTGTTTTGTCCTGAAAAGTCCGTGGCCCCTCTGCAAGGCAATTACTTCTGCAAGGCGTCTCTTTTTGACATCAGCCGGGACATCATCCTTTAATTTTCTTGCGGCCATGGTTCCGGGTCTTTCAGAATAGGTGAACATAAAACCGAAATCATATTTTACATAATCCATCAATGCCAACGTATCCCGATGATCCTGTTCTGTCTCGGTAGGAAATCCGCAGATCATATCCTGACTAATAGCACAATCGGGGATGATTCGTCGGATATTGTCTATTAGACCGAAATAGTCTTCGCGGGTGTGCAGACGGTTCATCATTTTAAGGATACGGTCACTTCCGCTTTGTACAGGAAGATGGATATAGTTACAGATGTTTTTATGCCTTGCCATGGTCTCAATGACCTCCAGTGTCATATCCTGCGGATTAGAAGTAGAGAAGCGAATACGCATCTTAGGCTGGGCAACGGCGACCATGTTGAGAAGACCACTGAAATTCATCGCAGTAGCCTGCCGTATTGCGGAGGCTTTTTCGTATTCTTTTTTCAATCCGCCTCCGTACCAGAGATAGCTGTCCACATTCTGGCCAAGCAGCGTTACTTCACGGTAACCGTTTTCCCATAGCTGTGTGACTTCCTCCATAATGGAATGAGGATCTCTGCTTCTTTCACGACCCCTGGTAAAAGGCACCACACAAAAAGTGCACATATTGTCACAGCCCCTGGTAATGGTAACGAAAGCGGAGACCCCATTGCTGTGTAACCTCACAGGGGCGATGTCTCCATAGGTCTCATCCCTGGAAAGCAGCACATTCACCGCATTTCTGCCCATGTCAATTTCCCGCACCAGGTTGGGTAAATCCTTATAAGCGTCAGGACCAACTACCATGTCCACAATTTTTTCTTCCTCGAGAAATTGGCTTTTTAACCGTTCGGCCATGCACCCCAGGACCCCTACTTTCATGTGCGGTCTGGCTTTCTTTACCGCATTGAATTTCTCCAGTCGCTTCCGAACCGTTTGCTCTGCCTTTTCCCGAATAGAGCAGGTATTGACCAGGACAAGGTCTGCCTCGTCAAGGGACTCTGTGGTTGTAAAACCTTCCGCTGCGAGGATTGAGGCCACGATTTCACTGTCAGAGAAGTTCATCTGGCAGCCATAACTTTCAATATAAAGTTTCCTTGCGTTGCCGGAAGTTTCAGCTACGTCTATTTCAATACTCCTGCTATGCTCATCACTATGGTGCTTCATTTTACAAGTGGCTCCTTCAGAGATTCATAAGGTTGGCAAAGATAGGGTATAATACAATTTTATGACAATATGACAGTTAATAATTTCAGAAAGCGGACGCAACGTATTGCAGCTGATTGTATCTGATTAAGCAACCAAGTAATATAACAACCTCTATGAAAACTAATAGACCACTCCTGATATTGTTCTTCGCCCTGGGGCTCTTTTCCTGTGATAAAAATGACGGTGAGTATGCAGACTACCTGGTGGCCAGGCCTCTGACCATGAGCCTTGCAGAATTTAAAAACAGCGTAGATGTGGTAGCTCCGGAACCCATAGATGAATCTGGTAAGATTTACGCTTATGAGGATTATATTTTTGTGAATGACAAGTATAAAGGGGTTCATGTAATTGATAATAGCAATCCCGAAGCTCCGAGAAAGGTGTCTTTTATAAAGATCGCTGGTAATGTGGATATTTCAGTTAAGGATAATTACCTCTATGCCGATAGTATTACGGATCTGATCGTCCTTGATATCTCCGATATCAATGATATTAAAATTGTGAACCGACTTGACAACGTCCTGCGGGATAATGTCATTTGGCCGGCAGAAGCTGATATTTTTGAATATGACGGTTCAGGCCAGAATGGCATTCTTGTCGGTTGGGAACTAACCTCAGAAAGAAGACTCATCCAGGAGGTGGACGACCGTATTGACACCGGGGTGGTTATGAACGCCGCACCGGAGTCCGCTGTGGGACAGGGGGGGTCCCTTGCCCGCTTTAATATAGCCGGAGATTACCTCTATGCCGTCGACAGCCACAGTATCAATGTTTTTGACATTAGCGATCTGGCGCAACCTCAGGACCTTGAGGACGTGTATGCCGGATTTGACATAGAAACCATTTTTCAAAGCGGCAGCTATCTTTTTCTTGGCAGCAGGAGCGGGATGTATATTTATAATATCAGCAGTCCCGCCAGCCCGGAATTCGTTTCTGAATTTCAGCATGGCACCGCTTGTGACCCTGTAGTGGTTGACGGAGATTATGCCTATGTGACCCTTAGAGGCGGGAACACCTGTGGCGCAACTGAAAGCGGATTATATATCATTGATATTTCGACGATTACTTCGCCCACGCTTTTAAAGAGTTATCCGATGGATGGGCCTTACGGGCTGGGTGTAAAAGATAATAAACTCTTTGTTTGCGATGGTGCATCCGGACTCAAGGTCTACGACAAAACCAATGTGGAGGATCTGGTGGAGTTAAATCACTTTGAAGATATTGTCACTTTTGATGTGATACCCCGTGATGACATGCTGTTGATGATCGGAGATGGTGTTCTCTACCAGTATGAATATCAGGCGGATGAAATCTCCCTCCTGAGTACCATGGAATTGAATTAAATTGCAATGAAAATGAGACGAAACATCCCGCAATTGCGGGATGTTTTTTTATGGCATGGACCATAGGTAAAGGCTGGAATAAAAAATTTAATCTACTTTTGTTGCTTCAAAAACCAATGAATGGCTAAGAATTTAGTGATTGTTGAATCCCCCGCAAAGGCGAAAACCATAGAAAAATTCCTGGGTAAGGATTTTAAGGTTACCTCCTGTTTTGGCCATATTGCTGACCTGCCTTCCAAGGAGTTGGGTGTTGATGTGGAGAACAATTTCAAGCCTCAATATATAGTTGATAAGGATAAAAAAGCGGTCGTCAAGCAATTGAAAGAACTGGCCGCCAAGGCAGATATGATCTGGCTCGCAAGTGATGAAGACCGAGAAGGTGAAGCCATTTCATGGCACCTTGCGGAGACCCTTAACCTTGATAAAAACAAGACAAAGCGCATCGTTTTTAATTCCATTACAAAATCGGCCATTCTCAAGGCCATTGAGAATCCGAGAGCGATAAATTATGACCTGGTAAACGCCCAGCAAGCGCGCCGGGTTCTTGACCGGCTGGTAGGATATGAATTGTCTCCCGTACTCTGGAAAAAGATCAAACCGGGACTTTCCGCAGGAAGGGTTCAGTCTGTAGCGGTCAGGTTGATTGTGGAGCGGGAAAGGGAAATAGAAGCCTTTCAACCTGTGGCCTCCTTTAAGGTCGCGGCCGAATTCACCACAAGGGAAGGTCAGGTTTTTACAGCCAGACTGGCTGGAGGTTTTGGTACGAGGACGGAAGCTGAAGCATTTCTGAAAAAAAATATCGGGGCCTCCTTTTCTGTGGCCGGGCTGGATAAGAAGCCCGCCCGAAAATCTCCCTCAGCTCCTTTTACAACCTCTACCCTGCAACAGGAAGCCTCCCGGAAATTGTATTTCTCGGTTTCCCGGACCATGCAGGTCGCCCAGCGACTCTACGAAGCAGGACTCATCACTTATATGAGAACAGACAGTGTGAATTTATCCGGGGAAGCCATCGAGGCGGCCAAAAAGGCCATTGAGGAAAATTACGGCAAAAAATACAGCACGGTCAGAAATTTCAAAGGCAAGTCCAAGGGGGCTCAGGAAGCGCATGAGGCGATCCGGCCTACAGATATGATGCTGCAGTCCCCAACGCTTGAAAATGACCAGTCGCGGCTATATGAACTGATATGGAAGCGGACCCTGGCATCACAGATGAGCGACGCTGAACTGGAACGCACTTCTGTAAAGATCGAGGCCGACACTCATGAAGAAACGTTTACGGCTAACGGGGAAGTCATCCGGTTTGACGGCTTCCTGAAAGTATATATGGAAGGGAAGGATGATGAGGACCTGTCGGAAGATCAGGAAGGGCTGTTGCCGGCCATGAAGGAAGGGGATCCCCTGCGCAACAACCATATAACCGCCACACAGCGATTTACCAGGGCGCCTTACAGATATACAGAGGCGTCGCTCGTTAAGCAACTTGAAGAACTTGGGATCGGACGTCCCTCAACCTACGCCCCTACGATTTCTACGATACAGAACAGGGGCTATGTGGATAAAGGCAGCGTTGACGGAGTAGAGCGCCCTTACATCCAATTCCTGTTGGAGGATGGCAAAATAAAGGAAAAATCCCTGAGTGAGACCTTTGGTTCTGACAAGGGAAAGTTGGTTCCTACCGATATAGGGACTATTGTGAATGATTTTTTAGTCGGACATTTTGCCAATATCCTCGACTATCATTTCACCGCTAAGGTAGAGAAGGACTTTGACGGGATAGCCGCCGGAGAAGAAGACTGGCAGAAGGTGATGAAAGACTTCTATAAGGACTTTCACCCCAGGGTACTCGACGTAGAGGAAAATGCGGACAGGGCCAGCGGTGAAAGGGTATTGGGAACCGATCCCAAATCGGGGAGACAGGTAGCCGTCCGTCTGGGTCGCTTTGGCCCTATGGTACAGATCGGTACGGTCGAAGAGGAAGAGAAGCCCTTGTTCGCCAGCCTCCTGCCGGATCAATCCATTGGTACCATTACCTATGAAGATGCCATGGAACTTTTCACCCTTCCCAGAAAACTGGGGGAATATGAAGGAGAGGAAGTAGAGGCAAATGTGGGTCGGTATGGTCCATATGTGCGTTTTGGCAAAAAGTTTGTATCCCTTGACCCGGGAGAAAGCGCTTTTGACGTCAACCTCAACCGGGCCATAGAACTGATCATGGCCAAACAAAAGTCGGATGCCCCGATAGCGACCTACAAGGGTAAGGAAGTTACCAAAGGTAAAGGCAGGTTCGGGCCGTTCATCAAGTGGGATGGGATGTTTATAAACGTGGGGAAGAAATATGATTACGACCGGCTCAGTGAAAAGGACATCTCAGAATTGATAGAGGCCAAATCTCAAAAAGAAGCAGACAAATTGGTAATGGAATGGTCCGGTGAAGGCATACGAATTGAGAAAGCCCGATGGGGCCGGCACACGCTGATTAAAGGAAAAACCAAAATTGAGCTCTCCAAGGATGTCGACCCGCAAGAACTTTCCCTGGAAGATGTTCAGGCCTTGCTGGATAAAAAGAAGACAGGTAAAAAGCCGAAGAAAACCAAAAGTTAAGCAAGGGTTATGGCATTTGATTTTTTAGTGCCCGTGGAAGATAAGGCATTGGCGCATTGTGAGTTACTACCGCAGCAGGCCCTTGGAAAAACCATCCGGAAACACACCAGGAAAACAGGTCTTCCGGACCTTGACAGCATTACTTTCGCTATTGTGGGAGTCCATGAATCAAGAAACGCTTTTGAGATCAAACCGGAGCGGCTTGATATTACCGCCATCAGGATACAATTGTACAAACTGATGAGAGGCAACTGGGCAGCGACCATCGCCGACCTTGGCGATGTGGAGGAAGGGGAAACGGTAGAAGACACCTATTTTGTCGTCAGGGATGTCATAGCACAGTTATTGAAGAAAGAAGTGATCCCCATCATCATCGGTGCCACACAGGATATTACGTACGCCACCTACCGCGCCTATGACGGGAGGGGGGAAATGGTCAACCTCGTATCGGTGGACAGCAGGTTTGATTTCGGGGTTGAGGACGAGCTGATTTCCTCACACTCCTATATGAGCCGGATCATCACAGACAAACCCAACAACCTATTCAACTTTGCCAATCTGGGCTACCAGAGTTACTTCAATGCCCAGGAGGAAGTAGACCTGATGGAGCGCTTGTTCTTTGATGCCTACCGCCTGGGAGAGATTACTGCAGACATCACCCTGGCAGAGCCTGTTTTGCGCTATGCCAACGTGGTCAGTATAGATGCCAGGGCGATCCGGGCCAGCGAGATCGGACATTCCAACAATTTTTCCCCTAACGGCTTTACCGGGCGTGAAATTTGCGCCATCACCCGCTACGCCGGCATCAGCGACAATGTCCGGGTTTTCGGGATCTATGAAAGCGAGAATACAGGACAGTCTTTCCAGATGGTCGCACAGATGATCTGGTACTTCATGGAAGGGCAGTCTTACCGGCGAAGGGAATTCCCCGCAACCGGCAACCCGGACTTCACCAAATTCAATGTCCCAACAGACACGGAACAGCTTATTTTCTACAAAAGTCACCTCACCGAAAGGTGGTGGGTGGAGGTTCCGGCTGTTTTAACTTCACATACTAAACCACATTCACCAGCGTTATTACCATGCACTGAACAGGACTATTTTGACGCATGTGATCAGAATATCCCGGAACGGTGGTTAAAGGCCTATAAGAAAGGGCTAAACTAAAGCACAAATAATTTAAAAGCACCGGCAGTTTCATACAATAAATTATTCAAAAAGCAGTTTTAGGAATAATAATTGGCGTTACTGTTGAAGTCTAAATCGAAATTAACCTAAAGTATGAAGAAGCTATTGTTAGTATCTATAGCGTTTGTTTTTTTGCTAAATAGTTGTGGCTCAAAAACAAAGGGAGAACTCGTGGGAGTTCAGGGTAAAAAGTGGTATCCTGAAAAACCTTACGGGATGGAACTCATCCCCAGGGGCGCCTATATCATGGGTAAGAGTGAAGAAGACATGGCTCAGGTGCTGAACGCTCCAACCAAAACGGTCACCGTACGTTCCTTTTACATGGATGATACCGAAATAACAAACAGTGAATACCGGCAATTCGTAGAATGGGTAAAGGATTCAATTGTCCGCACCAGACTGGCCATTCTTGCTGATGAACTCGGTTTGGGTCCGGAGGATGGAGGAATTGGAGATTACGCCTTTGTTGATGCGGATACTTCCAGACTTTCCAACTATGATAAATACATGCTGGATAATTATTCCGGCATGGGTGAAACCGGCTATGAAGGGCGGGGTTTGAATAAGAATGAGGATTTGGTGTGGGATACATCGGATTACCCGGATGAATACTATACCGAGGTGATGGACTCTATTTATATTCCCGAGGAAGAATCATATAACGGGCAGCGCACCATAGACGTTACCAAGTTAAAATACAAGTACAGCTGGATGGATATTGAGGCTGCAGCCCGTTCAAAGGGCGAGAGGAGGAAGGATTTCATCAAGCAGGAAATACTCGAAATCTATCCGGATACCACGGTTTGGATCAGGGATTTTGAATACTCCTATAACGAACCTATGCACAATGATTATTTCTGGCACGATGCGTACAGTGAATATCCGGTAGTAGGGATATCCTGGAAGCAGGCGAAGGCCTTCTGCAACTGGAGAACAAAATATAAAAATGACGACCAGAAAAATCGCGGAAAACAATTTGTTAACCAATTCCGTCTGCCTACAGAGGCAGAATGGGAGTATGCCGCACGAGGTGGTATCGAAGGGGGTTCCTATCCCTGGGGAGGGCCTTATGTAATCAGCGACACAGGATGTTTTATGGCCAATTTCAAACCACAACGAGGGGATTACGCGGCTGACGCAGCCCTCTACACGGTGGAAGCGAAATCCTATGAACCAAATGATTACAACCTTTACAATATGGCCGGAAATGTCTCGGAATGGACAAACTCCAGCTATGATCCCAACTCCTATGAGTATGTTTCAACAATGAACCCTAATGGCGGGGATGCTGAGAATGCGAGAAAGGTAATCCGTGGAGGATCATGGAAGGACGTTGCTTATTTCCTTCAGGTAAGTACCCGTGATTATGAATACAAAGATTCGGCGAGAAGTTATGTCGGATTCAGAACGGTACAGGATTACATGGGTGAGGAAGACTCAACACAATAATATTACGTACATAGATAATTAAACCAAAACCAAATTCTTATAATTAATAGTAAACTTAAATTAAAATTGAAATTATGGCACAGTCAAAATCAACAAAGAAATTATTTAACATGGCCTATGGTCTAGGCGCTTCGGTGGTCATTATCGGGGCACTGTTTAAAATCCTGCACTGGGAATTCGGACCCCTCACCGGAGGCTTGCTTCTGGCGGTAGGTCTTATAACTGAAGCTCTTATTTTTGCTATCAGCGCATTTGAACCGGTTGATGATGAGGTGGATTGGTCACTTGTATATCCTGAATTGGCCGGAGGCTCTACCAATGGAAGGAATGATTCAGAAGATGCTAAAGAAGCAGAAGGCATGTTATCAAGGAAATTGGATGAACTTTTAAAAGAAGCCAATATTGACGCTGATCTGTTTGACAGTTTAGGGAACAGCATCCGAAGCTTTGAAGGTGCTGCAAAAGGAATCGCTCCTACCGCAGACGCCATACAGCACACCAAAAAATACTCTGAGGAGCTATCACAGGCTGCAGCTCAGATGGAGTCACTAAACAGTTTGTACAAAGTGCAACTGGAGAGTGCCAGCAGACAGGCATCCATCAACGAAGAGGTGGTGCAGAATGCAGGTGCCCTTAAAGATCAGATGGAATCCCTTGCGAGCAACCTTTCTTCATTGAATGGTGTTTATGGTGGCATGTTATCTGCAATGAGCAGGAACTAATTGGTTGTTTAGAATAAACCCAAATCGAAAATTAATTAACAGCTAATTAGAAAACATGGCATCAGGAAATCAGTCACCACGTCAGAAGATGATCAATCTTATGTATTTGATCTTCATCGCGATGTTGGCACTAAATATGAGTAAAGAAGTTCTGGCGGCGTTCGGGATCATGAACGAAAAACTGGAAGCTTCTAACGTAAAGACCTCAGCGAACAATACTGCGTTCCTGTCCGGTCTTGAAACAAAAGCCTCTGAAAATGCGGAAAAATTTGGTCCGCTGTTGGAAGATGCTAAAAAGATCAAGGAATTGTCCCAGGAGTATTATGACTATCTGGAACAACTTAAAAAGGAAATGGTAAAGGATGTCAAAGATCCTAAGGATTACCAGGTGATGGACAAATCGGACTACCTGGATCAGATGTTCTGGCAGGGAGATAACCTGACCAAGGGCGGGCAGGAGTTCCTGAGCCGTATCGAAAACTACCGTACCCAGGTTTCCGCTATTTTACCGGAGGGGATGCAGGAGGTGAAAGCAGCTCTGAATACCCGTTTTGAAACCGGAGATGAGGAAGGAAAGGTAAAAAGGAGAGACGGCGTTCGTGTGGAGTGGATCAGCTACAAATTCGAAGGGTTTCCCCTGGTAGCTTCCTTAGCCAATATCACTCAGTTACAAGCCGACGTGAAGGCCACCGAACAGGATGCGCTTAAAACCATGCTGGAAGGCCAACTGACCAGTGAGGTGTCTATGACCAATTATACTACGCTTCTTGAGCAGGAGAAATCGGCCTTTTATGCCGGTGAAAAATTTGCCGGATCTGTGGTACTGGGTCGGAAAGACGCAACTACAAGACCTAACGAAGTGAACCTTACCCTCGATGGCAGGAAACTAAGTGAAGGCGCAGATTATGAAATTAATGAAGGGCAGGTAAAACTGAAGGTTAGCGCCGGTGCTCCCGGAGATCACAAGATAGCCGGAAACCTGGTATTCATTCAGGACGGAGAACGTACCGAAGTACCGGTTAGTTCTACCTTCTCTACGATCACCAAGCCTAATGCTGCACTGATCGCCGCTGATAAGATGAACGTTGTTTACCGAGGTGTTGCCAACCCAATGTCTATTTCCATTCCCGGAATACCTAATAACAAGGTGAGTGCTTCTGCACCCGGACTTGCAAAAAGGGACGGTAGCAGCTACGTGATGAATCCCGGCACAGGAAGGACGGTTACCATTACCGCTTCAGGGAAATTACCTGACGGACAGACCGTTTCCTCCAAATCCGAATTCAGGATTAAGGACATTCCGCGGCCTGCGGGAACCATTCGTGGTGAAAGCGGCAGCGTGCAGATGCCAAGGAAGAACCTTGAGATCTCTACCATTGGTGCCATTCTGGAAGATTTCGATTTTGACCTGAACCTCGCCGTTAGCGGATTCAAGTTCAAAGTTCCCGGACAGCCCACAGTGAGCGTCAACGGCAACAAACTGGATGCACGTGCTCAGGGGGCCCTTAACAGAGCCGGTCGTGGTGACGCGGTTCAAATATTTGACATCGAAGCGTATATCACTAATAACAAAAGTTATAAACTGAAGAAAGTTTCTAACGTGATTATCGAACTTACGAACTAGTAATTGGTTAAATGAGTATTATGAATTGGAAAAATGTATTGTTGATCGGAGGCGTATCGCTGCTGCCCGTATCTATAATGGCCCAGGCAAACATTCTGAATGCCAAGAAACCACAGGAGATAGGTGTAAAGACAGAAGCACAGATAGCACTTGATAATGACGCTCCGCTGGATTACGGGTATGTGGATGACAGGGATATCCTGTGGTCC